>JBLNHD010000042.1:0-5290 GCA_050268825.1 Gemmatimonadota bacterium | reverse complement strand
ATCACCGGGATTCCCCGCTCCACCAGGGCCGCGACGGTCGGCGCCATCGCGGCCCCACCCTCGAGCTTCACGCCGTGGGCGCCCGTTTCCTGCATTACCCGTCCCGCATTCCGGATGGCATCCTCGATCGACACCTGGTAGGTGAGGAACGGCAAGTCGACCAGGACGAGCGCCGATGTTCCGCGGCGCACGGCTGCCGCGTGATAGATCATCTGATCGAGGGTGGCATTGAGCGTGGAGGGATGCCCGGCCAGTACCTGATTCACGGAATCCCCGACGAGCAGCACGTCGACGTCCGGACCGTCGAGCAGTCGGGCGAAGAGCGCGTCGTAGCACGTGAGCATGACGATCCGCCGCCCTTCGGCCTTCATGCCGGTCAGCTCCAGCACGGATCGTGGCCGCCGATCACTCCCGGTCGTCATGGGCGTCGATCTCCGCGATTTCCCGCTGCCAGAAGTCGCGATCCGGCAGCGCAGGATGAGGTATCGTGAGGCCCGGCTCGCGCACCTGCCGGGCGCCGAAGCGCACGATGTCGAGGTCGAGGGTACGCGACGCCCACCGATCGGCCGCCGCACGCACCCGGCCGGCACTTCGCTCGATGGCCTGGCAGGCCACGAGCAGCTCGCGCGGCGACAGCGCCGTCTCGATCAGGACCATCTGGTTCAGGTACGCCGGTTGCGCGCGCCCGCCGAGCGGCGCGGTCTCCTCGATGGCGCTGGCGCGGAGCAGTTTCGTCTCCGGCAACGCGGCGAGGCCCGCGCGCGCGCGCGCCAGATTGCCCGTGCGATCCCCCAGGTTGCTGCCGAGCGCAATGTAAGCCCGCGCCACCGCCGCTACCGGTCGGCGGCGAAGTGCCGCGCGAGCGACTGCAGCTCGGCCGCCACATCGCCGAGCTCCCGGATGGCGCTCTCGAGCTCCGTCTGGCTGCGAGCCGCCCGGTCCGCCTGCGTCTCGAGCATGCGGGTGTCGTCTCCCATCCTGCGGGCCACGCCGGCGACGCGCTGGATCCGGTCCGACAGCTTCCCGAACGCGACTTCCTGCGTCGCCGCCATCTCGGCGACGCGCCGCGCGTGCGTTCCCGCCTCGTCGGTGGCGCCGACGATCGCCTCGAAGGCCGCCGCCGCCGCACCGCTGACTTCCTCGACGTCTGCCACCACCGTTTCGCCCACGCGCATCTGGCTGGCCATGGCGGACACCTGGCCGGAGACGGCGGCCAGGAGACTTCCCGCCTCGCGAGCGGCGTGCAGCGACTGCGCGGCGAGATCGCGGATCTCATCGGCGACGACGGCGAAGCCTTTCCCGTCCTTGCCGGCCCGCGCGGCCTCGATGGCTGCATTCAGCGCGATCAGGTTCGTCAGGTCCGCAATCTCCCGGATCGAGCCGATGAACCCGGTGATCCGGCCGCTCACCTCGCCCAGCTCCTGCACCTGGCGCGAGCTGTCCGCCACGAATTCCTTGAGCTGCACCAGCCGACGGATCGCCTCGGTGACCACCACGCGATTGTGCGCGGCGGTTTCCGCGGCACGCCCGCTGGCCCCGGCCGCCCGCGAGCCCTCGGCGGCCATGTCCACCGAGACGCCGGCCAGCGCCGAGGTCGTCTCGAGTCCGTCCCGGACGAAGGCATCCTGCTCGGCCACGCTCGAGCCGACTGCGCGCGAGACCGACGTCAGCGCCTCCGCCGAGGCGCGCAGCGATTCGGTGGCGCGGGCAAGCCCCTGCACCTGTGTCCCGATGAGCTCCACCGTGCTCATCAGCGGGCGGCGCAGCTCGGCGATGTGAATGGCGGTCGCGACCTGCGCCGCGACCGTGCCGAGCGCCGCCAGGTCCTTGGCGTGATACGCGTTGCGCTTGAAATGGTCGATCTCGACCGTCCCGAGGACATCGTCGCCCAGCCGGAGGGGATGGATCACGAGGCACTGCACGTCGGGATCGAACCGGCTGATCCGCGGGTCGCGGCGGGTGGAGGCGATCGTCAGCACCTCGCCGCGCGCCAGCACGCCGCCCCGAAGCGGTACCAGCTCGGGCGACGGGATCGACCGGCGGGGCCGTCCGGCCACGCCCCGGTAAATGAGCGATGCGGAATCCCCTTCCCGCCGGTAGATCCGGAAGTCGCCCCAGTCGAGGAGCCGGTAGGCGAGTCGCTCGATCTGCTCCAGCGACGTCTGCAGCGTCGCGTTGCTGGTGAGGGCGGTCTCCATCAGGTGGACCTTGTTCAGGTCCTCGGCGGCGATGGCCTCCTCCAGGATCCGCTTCGTGAGCAGGCCGAGCACGCCCATGAGGAGGAGCACGGCGACCCAGCCCACCGGCTCGAGCGCCTGCACCGCCGCCACGATGACCGACACGCCGATGATCGTCACGAGGTACGACACGATCTCCCAGCGGAGGATCAGCAGCTGCTCCGCCGACTCCAGGCGGCCCCGCAGCATTAGGGTGAAGTAGAAGAGGGCCCGCGCAATGAGGAAATACGAGGCGACGAGCGCGAAGGCGGCCGGCAGGAAGTCGATGCTGAAGCCGGGATTGCCGCTCAGCTCGAGCACCGCCGCGTAGAGCCCGAACGCGGCCGCGAATCCGATCACCTCCCGGCCGGCGTTGACGGTGGCGGCCCGCAGTTCCTTCCGGAGCACTACCGCATCGCTCACCAGCACGCCGATGGCGAGCGCGAGCACGACGGCGGAGGGGCCGACCAGGACGGCGCCCGCGAGCGCAGCCAGGCCCGTCTGCGTGAGGTAGGAATACTTGCTGAGACGGATCGGGGTCATGCGGAGCAGCACGACACCGAACACGAGGAGCACGGTCGCGGCGGGCGTGTCCAGCCAGCGGCGGTCGACGGCGAGCGCCAGCGCGGCGAAGCCGAGCCCGCCGACGCGGAGCGCCTGCGCGTACCCCTGCAGGATGCGGGAAACCGGGAACGTCACGGCGTCAGACGAAGTAGTCGCCGACTACGAGGCCGTAGCGCGACGGGTTGGTCACCTTCACGATGGAGCGGCGATAGCCCCCGGCCGGATCCTGCTCGGCGAGGTCGACTTGCTGCCCCGGGGGCGACACGACCGCGCCATCCGCATCGATCGCGATGCGGACCAGCGGCCGGTTGAGCTGGGTCGCATCGGGATTGGCCGCCGCGACGATCCCCACCTCGAGTGAATCGAGAATCACGCACGTGCCGACCGGATAGATGCCGATGAGGTTGATGAGCGCCTTGACGAGCACCGGATCATAACCGCGCCGCGGGTTCTCCCACATCTCGCGCAGCACCTCGTCCGGCTCGATCGGGATGGTCTGGTAGCTCCGCCGCGTGGTGGCCGCATCGAATCCGTCGGCCACCGCGACGATCCGCGAGAAGATGCCGAGCTGGCGCGGGCGCACCGTCTTCGGGTACCCGGTGAGGTCGGTCTTCATGTGGTGCTCGTGCGCCACGAGGATCGCGCGGTAGGGGATTTCGTCGTACCCTCGCAGGCTGAAGAGCGTGAGCGCGCCGAACCAGGGGTGCGCCTGCATGATGCGCCACTCGCGATCGTCCAGCCCGCCGGTCTTGTTGAGGATGTCCACCGGGATGCGCGCCTTGCCGATGTCGTGCATCAGCGCCGCCATCCCCAGGTCGTACAGCTGCAGCTTCGAGAGGCCGAGCTTCTTCCCGAGCGCCACCGCGAAGATGCAGACGTTGACCGAGTGCTGGAACGTGTACTCGTCGTAGTCGCGGATGGTCGTGAGCCCCATCAGCGACGTTTCGTTGTTGAGCACCTGGTCCACGATCATCTGGACCGCGCGCTTCACCTTCTTGACGCTGGTGGCCCGGCCCATCCGGACGCTGGTCACGACCTCGCGCGCCACGGCGACACCGTGCGAATAGGTGCGCTTGGCCAGCTCGCGCGCGCGCTGCAGTTCGTCGAGCGATTCGGCCGAATCCTGGGCGACCTCGATGTCGAGCCCGTGCACGCCCGCCCGGGCCAGGCGCTCGACGAGCTCGTCGAAAGGGTCGGGCGGCAGCTTGTCGGCCACCGCGATCAGCGCCGACAGGAAGGCCTGCCAGTCGCGGCGCGTCACCTCCCGGCGCACGCGGAGCACGCCGATGTCGACGGCGCGCAAGGTCGCAAGGATGTTGCTGAACGACGCGTAGTTGTCGAGCTCGAGGCGGAGCCGGGTCGAGTTCACGAAGATGAAATCCCCCGACAGCCGGACTTCGAGCTCCGATTCCGCCTCGAGCAGCGATTCGGCCGAGTGGACCAGGTCGTCGAGCGCGCGCTGGACCGTCGCATTCTCCACGGGATAGAGCTTGAGGCTCCGCATCGCGGTGTACAGCGTGAGAAGCAGCCCCCTCCCACCGGCCCGGAGCAGGCCTTCCTGCGGCGCGCCTTCCACCGGGTGGGTCACGGTGCCCCGCCCCGGAGCGCGCGGCTCACGGCGTTGCGAACGATCGGCTCCTTGTCGGAGGCGGCGCGCTCGAGCAGCTGCCGCGCCTCCGGCGTGCCGACCCGTCCGAGGCCGAGCGCGGCGCAGGCGCGGGTCTCCGGCGGTTCCTTCATCCGCAGCATGCCCCGCCCCTCGAGCATGGCGCCGAGCGTCTTCACGGCCGCCGGCCCCGCGATCGCGCCGTAGGCCTCGAAGAACGCCATCTTCTCGCTCAGGTCCATCTCCTTTATGCCCTTGCCCTGCACCACCGATTCGACGCGCCGGAGCGCGTTCCTGTAGCCGCGGACCCCGGCCGCCTTGACCGCGGCGAGGCGCACCGCGCGATCGGGATCCTCGATGGCGCGGTCGATATGGGCCAGCGCGCCGGCCGAGCCGATCGCAGCCAGTGCGTTGACCGCACTCAACCGGATCTCGGCACTCCCGCTCGAGAGGGCGTCACCGAGACCGGGCACGGCGCCTTGCAGCTTGAGGCGCCCGCACAGCTCCGCGAGGCCGAGGAGTGCCTCCGAGTCCGGCGTGCGGAGCAGGCGGAGCACCTCGGCCGTGTGCGCGCTCGCGAGCCGGTCCGCCGTGGCCTCGAGCAGCGTCCGCACGTTGTCGGACGTGAGCCGCGGGAGCATGGCCAGGATCGTCTCCAGCGCGCCTGGCTGAAGCTCGCGCAGGACCTCGCTCACGTCTTCGTCGCCCGGGCGCGTGCTCGCCTCGTCGAGCGATTGCACCAGCTGGGCCACGATGGCCGGCTCGCTCAGTCGCGCTTCGAAGGCCCGGAGGCGGGCCTGCTGATCCGCGGTCAGCTCGCGCGCACCGGCGGCCATGCCCCGCAACTCGCGCAGCACCGCCGCCACGACCCGGAACTCGCCCTGGTTGAGCAGGTTCGGGAAGA
>JBLNHD010000041.1:0-12929 GCA_050268825.1 Gemmatimonadota bacterium | reverse complement strand
AGCATCGAGTCGCACTGCGTGTAGTTCCGCGCGCCATCCGCCTTCGGGAGGATCTTCACGAGGCCGCGATAGCTGTTCTGCCCCTCGCCGGCGCTGATGCCCTTCGAGACGATCGTGGAGCGGGTGTTCTTCCCGATGTGGATCATCTTCGTGCCGGTGTCGGCCTGCTGCTTCCCGTTGACGAGCGCCACCGAATAGAACTCGCCGACGGAGTTGTCTCCCTGCAGGATGACGCTGGGGTACTTCCAGGTGATGGCGGAGCCGGTCTCGACCTGAGTCCACGAGATCTTGGCGTTGCGCGCCGCCTTGCCGCGCTTGGTGACGAAATTGTAGATCCCGCCGACGCCGCGCTCGTCCCCGGCATACCAGTTCTGCACCGTCGAGTACTTGATCGAGGCATCGTCGAGCGCCACGAGCTCCACCACCGCCGCGTGCAGCTGGTTGGTGTCCCGCTTCGGGGCGGTGCACCCCTCGAGATAGCTTACCGACGCGCCCTCGTCGGCGATGATCAGCGTACGCTCGAACTGCCCCGTGTCGGCCGCGTTGATGCGGAAGTAGGTGGACAGCTCCATGGGGCACTTCACGCCCTTCGGGATGTACACGAAGGACCCGTCGCTGAAGACGGCGCTGTTGAGCGCGGCGAAGAAGTTGTCCGACGCCGGCACCACCGAGCCGAGATAGGTGCGGACCAGCTCGGGATGCTCCTGCACCGCCTCGCCGAACGAGCAGAAGATGATGCCCTGCTCGGCGAGCGTCTTCTTGTACGTGGTGCCCACCGAGACCGAGTCGAAGATCGCGTCCACGGCGACACCGGCGAGGAGCTTCTGCTCGCTGAGGGGGATGCCGAGCTTCTCGTAGGTCTCGAGCAGCTTCGGATCGACCTCGTCGAGCGAGCCGAGCGGCTTCGTGGTCTTCGGGGCGGAGTAGTAGCGCAGCGCCTGATAGTCGATCGGCGCGTAGGTGATGTTCGGCCAGTGGGGCTCGGTCATCCTGAGCCAGCCGCGATACGCCTTGAGCCGCCATTCGAGGAGCCACTCGGGCTCGTTCTTCTTGGCGGAGATGAGGCGGATGATGTCCTCGTTGAGACCGAAGGGCGCGTCGTCCGATTCGATGTCGGTGACGAACCCGTAGCGGTATTCCTTGTTGACCAGCGACTCGACCGACGTCGTCATGCCGTCTCCGTTGGACCAGCCTCCGAGGCTGGATTGAAGCGGACCGCGTACACACAGGCGCCGTCCCCGCTCAGCAGGTGGAGCTTGCGCTCGACCCGGCCGCCCAGGACGCGCTCGAGAAAGCGGGACTCGGCCTCGCAGATCTCGGGAAAGCGCGCTGAGACTTCGCGAATGGCGCAATGGTGCTCGGTGAGCGTGCCGCAGCAGAAGCTCGCGTGTCCCTCCGCCATGTAGCCGTCGTCGGCGCGCGCACGCGTCACGATGCGCATCCGCTCCGCCGGGCTCGCCGCCGCCAGCTCGGGGGCAAGGCGCTCGGCCATGGCCTCATAGCGCGAGACGAGGAAGGCGACCGCCGCCTCCCGGCCTTCCCGCGCAACGAGATGATCGAGGAGCTCGGTGAGCGTTTCCTTATAGCGCTGCGGAAAGACCGCTTCTCCCGCGGGGGTGAGGGCGTAGGCGAACCGGGGCGCGCCGACCGACTTCCGCTGCTCCCGTTCGTACGCGACCAGGCCCGCCGCCTCGAGCTCCTTCAGGTGGTGCCGCACGGCATTGACGGAGAGCCCGAGCTGGGTGCCGAGCTCACGCACCGTGGCCTTCCCCGCTCGCTTGAGCTCGATGAGCAGCTGCCCCCGCGCGCCGCGGAAGCCGCGCGGGAGATACCCTTCGACGTGCTGGGGGAGCGGGCTTGCCATGAGGCGAATCCTAAGTCCACAAGTCGGGATTGTCAAACTATTCGCGCTTTTTTGGTGCGAATCGGCAACTGATTATGCGGGAAACAATTGGCTCGCACTTTCCGAGCGCACTTGAGGGCAACCACGCGGTGCGACAATAGAAGTATCTAATACAACTACTTTCGATGGTCTGCGCGGTGTCGGCTCTGTCTTGTATTAGTGGCGGGTTGACACAAGATTGGCGTCATGACCATTCACCGAATCCGCCTCCTCGGCGACCCGATTCTCCGCACCGACTGCGAAACCATCTCGCGCACGAGCTCGACTGCCGTCCGTGTGATCCTCGACGACATGCGGGAAACGCTGAACGACTGGCAGTCTCGCTTCGGCAGCGGACGCGGAATCGCCGCTCCCCAGATCGGCGCGCCCGTCCGCATGGTGTACATCGAGATGGAAAAGCCCTGGGTGCTCATCAACCCCGAGATCGTCGATATCGGCAACGAGGACTTCTTCGTCTGGGACGATTGCTTCTCGTTTCCCAACCTCCTCGTCAGGGTGTCGCGCGCCTATCGCATCCGCGTGCGCTACCAGGATCTCAAGGGGGAATGGCACGAGGACGACCTGGAGGGAGATCGGGCCGAGCTGGTCCAGCACGAGCTCGACCACCTTGACGGGGTGCTCGCCGTCGATCGGCCGCACGGGCTCGACCCCTTCTGCCTGCGCGAGGAATGGCACCGGCTGCACGGGGAGCGCGGCCGCTACGGCCCTCCCGAGTTCCGGACGGCCGCCTACTCGACGCCGCTCACCGGACTCCTCTGACCATTCGGCGCGGGGCCGGTGCCGGCCTCAGAACCACCGACCCAGCCGCACGAACGCCGCTCGCTTTCCTTCTCCCGTCACTCCGTACTCGAACCGGACGGGGCCCACCGACGTCGCGGCACCGATGCCCGCGCGAACACCGCCGCGCCAGTCTCCGTCGAACAGCGGCCCGCCGGCCCCGATGCGCCCGACGGCGGCTTCGGCATGGAGGCTCAGCGGTCCGAGCACGGGGCGCGCCACGTGCAGGGAGCCGAACACTTCGCGGTCGCCACGGAGCTCCCCGACATGGAGGCCGGGAAAGCCATCGCTCCCGCCGAGCGGAAGGGTCAGGTGGACCGGCAGGTTCCGCCCCCAGCCGACCCGTACCGTCGGGCGCACGCGGAATCCGGTCATCACGACGGTCTGCGAGGCCTCGAGGGTCAGGCGGCGGAACCGGTCACTCCACAGTCCCGACGCCACCAGCGTCGGTTCGCTCGAATGCGCCGATCGCGACAGTTCGACGCCGAGGCCGGCACTCCGGTCGGTGGTCTCATCCGGATTCCGCCACCAGCGCGCATCGAGCCCGGTCGTCAGCGACCAGTCGGACGTGAGGGTCCACCGGATCCCCGCGCGACCCGCGCCCTCCCGCGCGGCCAGGCGATCGGCTTCATCGCCGTCGGCATCGAAGGTCCGGATATCGGCCGAAAGGAGGTGGCCGTCGATCAGCGGCATGAACGGAAGCGCGCCCAGGTAGTACCGCCGCCGGACGCCGCCCCGGAATTCCTTCTCCAGATTGCCCAGGAGCAGGGCGCCGTGCGCCTCGATCTCCTCGCCCAGCAGGTCCCGCTCGACGCCTCCGACCCACATCCTCCCGCCGAGCTCGTTGTCGTACGCGAGTCCGAGCGCGGCCACGCGTCGCGGCGCCCGCTCGGCCACGATCGAAAAGGCCACGGTGTCTCCGCGGCCCGACGGATTGAGCCACACCGCCAGGTACCGGTCGGAACGCGCGGCGAGCCGCACCCGCTCGCGGAGCCGGGCGGGGCGGATCGAGTCGCCCTCCGCGAGATCGAGGAGGCGGAGCAAGGGGCCCTTCTCGCGCTCGGGCAGCGGCGAGGCGCTCACCGACCGGACGTGCAGCCAGGGGCCCGGTGCGGTTCGCGGAATCGGAGCGGCGGTGCACGTCGCCTCAGCCAGGCTCGAGTCGGCCGCCTGCCGGCCGCGATCGATGAGTGCGCGGGCGCGCGCGGGATCGAAGTCGAGACTCTGGAAACCCGTGACATCGGGCCTGATGTAGACGTCGCCCGGCCGGAGCGCTTCCCGCCGCTGCTCGAAGAGGAAGCCGAGCAGCCGATCGGCGACGACGAAGGGCGAAAAGAGGTTCATGGTATCGCTGAACCCCTCCGTCGCATCGGAGACGATCACACGCTCCGCGCCTTCCGCACGGGCGATCCCGATCGGGATATTCGCGGCGAGGCCTCCGTCGGCGAGGAAGCGCCCGTCGATCCGCTCGGGAACGAACACGAGGGGAATGGCGATACTCGCGCGCACCGCCCGCGCGAGATCTCCCGAGCGCAGGATCACCGCGCTCCGGTCGACCAGGTCGGCCGCCACGACGCGCAGCGGAATCGGGAGGCGGTCGAAGTCGCCGCGGGCAAGGAGGTTGCCACGCAGCATGGCGGCGTTGAGGAGGGCGTTGGCATCGGGCTCCCGCACGGCCGCGCCCTGCATCGTGAACCCGCGCTCGCCGAATTCCCAGACGAGCAGCGGCTGCAGCGGCGCGAGCGACGCGGGCGCGCGCGGCTCGAACGTGCGGAACAGCGAGGCCACCGGCATCGCGGCGGCGAGCGAGTCGATCTCGCGGGCCGAGTAGCCGCTGGCGTACATCGCGCCGATCACCGAGCCGATGCTCGTTCCCACCACGAGGTCGGGCCGGATGCCGAGGCTGTCGAGCGCTCGAAGGACCCCGACGTGCGCGAGGCCCTTGGCCCCGCCACCCGAAAGGACGAGTGCGGTGCGCGGTGCCGGGCACGCCGCCCCCTGTGCGGCGGCCGCGGAGGTGCCCGAGAGCAGCACCGCGGCCGCCATCACGGCGCGCCCCACGGGATACTTCATCCCGGGGTGCGCGACGCGATGGCGCATCCTGCCGTGGCATCGGACTTTATCCCTGCTCGGCCCTTGCGCTTGCGGGGGGCTTTCGTAAATATCGGCGAGCAATGAAGCATCCACTCACGCCTGTCAGGAGGACGCGCTGCAATGCCGTATGTGATCACCGAGGCCTGTATCGGAGTCAAGGACCGGGCCTGCGTGGATGTCTGTCCCGTGGACTGCATCTACGAGGGGGAGGACCAGCTGTACATCCACCCCGACGAGTGTATCGACTGCGGCGCGTGCGAGCCGGAGTGCCCCGTGTCGGCCATCTACCCCGAAGAAGACGTGCCGCCGAATCTCACGGCCTTCATCGAGAAGAACCGCGAAGTCTTCAACAGCGACGACCCGCCCGGCCGGCCGAAGCGCTAAGCCTCCCGCATCAACCGGCCCGGTCATGCACCGGGCCGTATACTTCCCCCAGGAACTCGCGCAGGATGTCCGTCGTCTCCGCCGGCCGCTCCACCGGCGGAAGGTGGCCCGCGCCGTCGACGATCCGAAGCCGCGCGCCGGGAATGGCCTCCGCGAGGGAGCGGGCCTGTGCGGCGGGAATGATCCTGTCGTCCTCGCCCGACACGACGAGCACCGGGAGGTCGCCGAGCGAAGGCAGGAGCGGCGTGCTGTCGGGCCGGTCCCGCATGGCGCTCAGCGCGCCGACGATGCCGGGCACGGGCGTGCTCCGCACCATCGTTTCGACGTGTGTCCAGGCGGGACCCACGGCCTCCGCCGTCTCCCCGGCAAAGAGCTTCGGCAGCATCGCGTCCACCACGGCACCGATGCCGCGCTCGCGCGCGGCGGCCGCCGCGGCCTCCCGCCCCTTCCGGCCTTCCGCCGAATCGCCTTCCGCGCGGGTGTCCATGAGCACGAGCCCCCGGATCCGCCGGCGCCACCGGCGCACGCACTCGAGCGCGATGTAGCCTCCCATCGAAATGCCGCAGAGCACGGCCTCGTCCACGCCCAGCGCGTCGAGCAGCGCGGCCAGGTCGTCGGCATAGGTGCCCATGCTGTAGCCGAGGTCGGGCGCGTCGGAGAGTCCCATGCCGCGCAGGTCCGGCGCAATCCGCCGATAGCCTCGCAGGTGCTCCACCTGATGGCGCCAGAGCGTGCGGTCGAGCGGATAGCCGTGGATGAAGAGCACGGCCGGCCCGCTGCCCGCCACGTCGAGCGCGAGGCTCACGCCGTTGACCACGAGCCGCCGGACGTCCGCGGCCACTTCCTCGCTCCCGCCCATGAAGGCCACGACCTCGTGCGGCACGGCCACCGGCCGCCCCGCACGGTTGATGCAGACGAAGACGAACTCCGCCGTTGCGATGAGGACGTCGTCGCGCACGCGCCGGGCCATCTGGCGCATCGTGAAGCTCGTCCGGCCGTGATGCGTGAGGATCTGCTGAAAACGGAGGACGTCTCCCGGGAAGGCGCCCGCGTGGTAGTCGATGGTGGCCTTGCGCACGGCCGGCCAGACGCCGGCCCGGTCGAAGACGGTCATCCCGGGACCGCGCGCGAGCATTTCCCAGCGAGCGCGCTCGAACAGGCTGAGGAACGACGCCTGATTGAGGTGGCCGAAGGCGTCGCACTCGTCGGGATAGACGGAAAGATCGATCTCGGGCGCAGGCATGCGCGGATTCTAGGGGAAGGAGGAGCGTTGCGGGAGGGCGAGGCGGTTCCCTCGACGCCCTCATCCCCGCAGTATTCGAGGAGTTTCCGCAACCCGAACCGAGGCCGCCCATGCCGCCGAGCACCGATTACGTCCGCCACGCCGCCCGACTCGCCCGGAAGATCCATCTCGACTCCGCGATGGGGGGACCGGTGCAGCCGGACAGCGAGTTCTTCAAGACGCTCGCCAAGGCCCTCGAGGAGATCGCCGCCGGCATGGAGCAGATCGGCAAGCGGGAATGAGCGGGAACACCGTCCCCTCCCTGCCGGCCGGCCCGCCGAGCCACCTGATCGCATCGCAGGCGGAATTCGACCGGTGGATGGCGACCATCGCGCAGGCAACGCTGCTGGCCGTGGACACCGAGGCGGCGAGCTTCCACCGCTATCGGGACCGCGTGTACCTCCTCCAGCTCTCCACGCGCGAGGCCACGGCGGTCGTGGACCCGCTGGCCGTCGAGGATCTCGGCGATTTCGGCGCGATGCTCGCGGACCGCGCCGTGGAGGTCGTGTTCCACGATGCCGACTACGATCTCCGGCTCCTTGGCCGGGAGTTCGGATTCGTCGCAACCAACCTCTTCGACACCCGGATTGCGGCGCAGCTGCTCAACGAGCCGGGCATCGGCCTCGCGGCGCTGCTCGAGAAATACGTGGGCGTCAGGCTCGACAAGCGCTTTCAGCGCGCGGACTGGTCGGGGCGTCCCCTGTCGCCGGGAATGCTCGAGTACGCCGCCTCGGACACGCACTATCTCCCCACGCTGCGAGACATTCTCGAGTCGCGGCTGGCTGCGATGGGGCGGCTCGAATGGGCGCGCGAGGAGTTTGCGCTGCTCGAGCAGACGGCCTGGGCGGGCGAGCCGCCGGACGAGCCGGGCTGGCTCCGCATGAAGGGCGCCAAGGCGCTGCGGCCGCGGCAGCTGGCCATCCTGCGCGAGCTGTACGAGTGGCGCGATGCGCTTGCGCAGCGCCTCGACCGCGCCGCGTTCCGCATCATGAACAACGATCCGATCTTCACGATGGCGCGCACGCCCCCGGAGAACCTGGAGGCACTGGCGAAGGTGCCGGGAATCGGAAGGGAGATCGCGGCGCGGCGCGGGGAGGAGATTCTCGCGGCGATCGAGCGCGGGAAAGCGGTTCCCGAGAATCAGCTCCCGCGGGTGGACCGGCCGGCCCGGCGGGCGCCGGACCCGGAGCTGGATGCGCGCGTCGAGCGCCTCAAGACGGCGCGGAATGCGGCCGCAGCGCGCGCCGACCTGCCGCCGGGCGTGGTCTGCCCCAACGGGACACTCGAAGCGATTGCGCGCGCCGCACCGCGGTCGCTGGAGGAATTGTCGGAGATTCCCGGCGTGCGGCGCTGGCAGGTGGCGCTGCTGGGGAACGAGCTGGTGGCTGCTGTTGCCCCGCTCAGAACCCCATGAACGCCTTGACGCGCGGATCCATCTTTTCCGGGGTCCAGTAAGGCTCCCACACGAGCTCGACGTCCACCGAGCTCACGCCCTCGAGGTCCGCGACGACGTTCTTCACGTCTGCCATGATCTCGGCGCCGGCCGGGCAGCCGGGCGAGGTGAGCGTCATCTTCACGTGCACGTCGCCCATGTCGTTCACATCGATGTCGTAGACCAGCCCGATATCGATGATGTTGAGATTGAGCTCCGGATCCTTGACCTGCCGCAGCGCCTTCCGGATGCTCTCGGGTGTGTGCATTCGTTCCTCCTTGATTCCGGAAGATACCTTCCCATCCCTCATCCTGCGCCGGTGCCGCAGGCGCCGGCGCCGCAGCCGAAGCGGTGGCGCCGGCGCGCGACCCAGTCGTAGCCCGCGCCGGCGAGCCGGGAAACCCCGGGAATGCGGAAGAGCAGACGCGGAGTGGCGCCGCCCGGCAGGAGCCGAAGCAGCTCGGGAACGGCCTGCCCGCCGCGCAGGACCTGCCCGTCGGGAAGGACGAGGTGCATCGCCGCGTCGACGTCGTGATCGGAGAGGGGCGGGAGATCAGGAATGGAGAAGCGTTCGCTGGCTGGCAGGAGCTCGAGGCGGTTGCGACGGTCCCACCGCCGGATCCGGCCCACCCACGCGCGGCAGAACGCACAGCTGCCGTCGTAGAGCAGGACCGGCCGGTCTAGCACGTGCCGAGTCCGGCTCCGATGCTCCCGCGCACCGGGGCGCGGGCAAGGGTGCACTGCGCGGGAAAGAGCGAGGCCGCCGCATCACTCACCCTGGCACGCACGTCGCGCAGCGCCACGAGCGAGTTGCGGGCGCGCGGGTCGAAGCTGCGGTTGGTGAGGAACACTACGAACAGATCGCGGGCCGGATCGATCCAGATTTCCGTCCCGGTCCAGCCCGTGTGCCCGTAGGCGAGCGGGCTCAGCAGCGAGCCGAAGGCCGACGACTCCTCGCGCGGCTCGGCATCGGGCGAATCCCAGCCGAGGAGCCGCGAGCCGGCTCGCCGCGACGGGACCAGGAACTCACGGAGCGTTTCGGCGCGCACCCACCGCTCGCCCCCGGGAAGCTCCCCTTCGGCCAGCCACGCCTGGGCAAAACGGGCAAGGTCCTGGCCGGTTCCGAAGAGCCCGGCATGCCCGGCCACACCGCCGAGTGTCACGGCATTGCGGTCATTGACGAGGCCCGCCACCGGCGCGCGATTGAACAGCCCGCTCGGTGCCGTGCGCTCCCAGAGCGAAGGGCGCGGGCGAAACATCGTCTGGCGCATGGCGAGCGGACCGAGGACCTCGCGCTGCACCACGCTGTCGAGCGGCATCCCCGCCACCGCCTCGACCACGAGGCCGAGCACGATCGCGTTGAGGTCGCTGTAGACGGCGGTGTCTCCCGGCGCGCGGACGAGCGTATCGGCCAGCACCTGCGTCACGGCCATCTCGCGCGACGAGGCCGTCCGGAAGAGTGGCAGGTACGGCCGCAGGCCGCTCGTGTGGTTGAGCAGCATCCGGATCGTGACGCGGTCCTTGGCGCCGCCGGCAAACCCGGGAAGGTACCGGCGCACCGGCGCGTCGAGCTCCATATCCCCGCGATCGACGAACCGCAGGACCGCGCCGGTGGTGCCGATGACCTTCGTCAGCGAGGCGAGATCCCAGAGGGTCGAATCGCTCCGCGGCCGCGCCGCCCGCGCGCTCCAGGTGAAGCGGCCGTAGCGCTGCGCGTGCAGGATCCGCTCGCTGGTGCCGATGACGACGACGGCACCCGGGTAGATCCCTTTCCGGATCCCCTCCGCCACGGCGGCATCCACGCGCGAGAAGTCGACCGCGTGCGCGCGCGCACCGGCCGAATCACCGCCCGTTACAGCCGCCAGCAGAAGGAGCAGGTGCGTCATTCGTCGATCGAGTCCTGTATGGGGCCCGGCGGAAGCGCATAGAGCAGCTGCGCCGTCCGGCGGTCCCGGAACGAGAGCGAGGCGCCACGCGTGGCCGGGAACATCATGTCCGTCGAGTCGGCCGAGTGTGGCAGGCCGATCGCGTGACCGGTTTCATGGATGGCCACCGCAAGCAGTGACGCATCGGGCAGCGGGATACCACCGCTCGTGCGGATCGCAAGCGAGATGGCGGCATGCCGCACCCGCCCAAGCCGGTCCCAGGTGAGGTCGGTCTGGCCGGCACGGTCGTATTCGAAGCGATCGATCCATCGGACCACGACGTCCGCCGCGGCGGTATCCGCCACGAGTGCAAACCTCACGCCGGCGTCGGCGCGCTCCCAGGCGTCGAGCGCCTGGCGCACGAAATCGGCCATTCTCGGATCGTATCCGTCGACCCCGCCCTCGATGATGGTCACGTTGAGCGGCGAGGCGCCGCGGTCCGGCCAGCGGCGCACCACGGAATCCGTCGTGGCGAGGAGGGAGTCGAGGTAGGTCCCGTTCCCAGCCCGCGCGAGGCGCTGGCGGGCCGCGAGGCGGGCCAGCCGGTCGGTGATCGGCGTGCTGCCGCCATCGGACTCGGTCTCGCGCGCTGGCCGCGCGGCCCTTGCCTCGGTCATCGTCGCCACTTCGGCCGGCGCGGCCGCCTCCCCCCCGGCGTGGGCCCCGGCGGGGTCGCCGGCGCGCAGGTGGCCGATCCGGTCGACGAGGACCAGAACGGCGAGGGTGAGCGTCGTGAGGGGGAGGAGCCAGCGCTTCATCATTATGAGTATAGCACGCCCGCAAGGGCCGGGCCGCTGGCGTGGGCGGGCCCGGCCGTCTACCATTTTGCCACTCGCGGCCCCGGCCGCATCATGCCGAACCCGGAGACCGTCCGATCGTTATGGGTCTGCTGGCACGCGCCCTCGTCCGCTGGCGCTGGGCGGTCCTCTTCATGTGGCTCGCGGTCGGCGCCCTCGCAGCGTCGCGCGCGCACCACACCCCCGAGCTCCTCAACATCCGCGGCGGCAGCGAGCGGATGACCGAATCCCGGCTCGCGGAGCGCATGCTCCGGGAGCGCTTCGACCGGCCCCTCACGGACTACTTCGTGGTGACGCTCGAGGGGCCGGCGCCGTTCGATTCCGGCCGCCCGCGCATGGTGCTCGACAGCCTGATCAGCGTCCTGAGCCAGCAGGAGTACATCCGGAGCGTCGTCTCATGGCCCGCCACCAATGATTCGACGTTCATCAGTGCCGATCATCGCACCACCTTCCTCCTGGCGGCGCTGTCGGTCACGGAGGGGGACACGGTCGGCAAGCTGGTCGTTCCGACGCGCGCCGCGGTGCACGGGACGATGCGGACCTTTCACGATGCGGGGTCGTATCGCGCGCACGTGACCGGGCGTTCCGCACTCGACCTCGACATCCGCACCGTGAGTGCCGAAGACAGCCGGCGCGGCGAGCTGCGACTGCTGCCGCTCACGCTGGTGATCCTGGTGCTCGCCTTCGGCGCGCTCGTGGCGGCGGCACTTCCGCTCGTCATCGGGTTCCTGGCGATCGCGATCTCGCTCGCCATCATCGGCGTCCTGGCCCGCCATACGCCCATGTCGATCTTCGTGCTCAACATGACGACGATGATCGGGCTCGGCGTGGGGATCGACTACTCGCTCTTCGTGGTGACGCGGTTTCGCGAGGAGCTCCGGAGCGGCGTCCGCCGCCGGGAAGCGGCGGTGAACACGCTGCTCACCGCGGGGATGGCGGTGGTGACGTCGGGCCTGACGGTCGTGGTCGGGTTCGCGGCGCTCCTCTTCACCCCGCTGGTCGAAACCCGGAGCGTGGGCCTGGGCGGGCTCGTGGTCGTCGCGGTGGCGGTCCTGCTGTCCACGACCCTCCTTCCCGCGCTGCTGGCGATCATCGGCCGCGACATCGATCGGCCGAAGTGGCTCGCGCGGCGGCTCACCTGGTATCACGCCCCGCAGGCGTGGGAGAAATGGGCGCGCGGCCTCCAGCGGCACCCGCGGCGCGCCCTCCTCCTCGGCGGGCTCGGCATCGCGGTCCTCACGGCGCCCCTCTTCCTGATCCGGATCGGCCTTCCGGCCAGGAACTGGTGGCCGTCGGGCACCGAGTCGGGCCAGGGGCTCGCCGCCCTCGAGCGGCTCGGCGTGGGCGGCTACATCCAGCCGGTGCGCGTCGTGATCGAGCTCCCCGAAGGTGCGAGCGCGGTCACCGCCACATCGCTCCGGGGCATCCGCGCGCTCGCCGATTCGCTGCGGGCCGATCCGCGCGTGCGCGAAGTGCGGAGCCTAGCCGGCATCCGGCCGGGTGCCTCGCTGCTCGAGCTCTCCGCCTTCTACGGCGAGCTCGACTCGGCGCGCGCCCAATACGGCGAGTTCATCGACGCGTACCTGAGCCGCGACGAGCGGGTCACGCTCATCGACGTCATTCCGTCGGACAGCACGTCGCTCACCTCGACGATGGACCTGGTGCGGCGGGTCCGCGACCTCGCCGGGACGCCACCGCGCCAGCTGCGGGAGGCGCGCATCCGGGTCGGGGGGTACACCGCATCGGCACTCGACTTCCAGACCGAGCTCCTCGACCGCTTTCCGCTGCTCGTCGTCATGATCCTGCTGGCGACCGGGCTGATGCTCGCCATCGCCTTCAAGTCGGTGCTCGTCCCGATCAAGGCCATCGTCATGAACAGCCTCTCGGTGAGCGCCACCTTCGGGCTCATCGTGCTCGTCTTCCAGTACGGCGTCGGCGCCACGCTCCTCGGGCTCGAGGGCGCCACGTCGGCCATCTTCGTCGTCGTACCCGTGCTCGTCTTCGCCGTGGTCTTCGGCCTCAGCATGGACTACGAGGTGTTCCTGCTGAGCCGGATCAAGGAGGCGTTCGACCGCACCGGCCGCAACGACGAGGCGACGATGGAGGGCGTGAGCGCCACCGCCAGCGTGATCACCTCGGCAGCGCTGATCATGATCCTGGTCTTCGGGGTCTTCGCGTTCGCGCAGGTCCTGGTGATGCAGTTCCTCGGCTTCGGGCTGGCCGTGGCGGTGTTCCTCGATGCGACGATCATCCGCATGGTGCTCGTACCCGCCTTCATGCAGCTCGCCGGGCGCTGGAACTGGTGGCCCGGCGTACGGACCCGTCAGGTCACGAC
>JBLNHD010000040.1:0-6598 GCA_050268825.1 Gemmatimonadota bacterium | reverse complement strand
CGGTGCAGAGGAGAGGGAGCAGGGCGCGATAGGCGGTCGGCGCGGTGAAGCTGATCGTCGCGCCGAAGTCGCGGATGCCCTGAAGAAGATCCGGGGGGGTGGCCTGCTCGAGGAGGAGCGCGCTGGCGCCGATCCGCATGGGGAAGAGCACAAGGCCGCCGAGGCCGAAAGTGAACGCGAACGGTGGCGAGCCGCAGAAGATGTCGTCGGGCTCGGGCTGGAGGATGTGCGGGGGGAAGCAGTCGCAGATCGCGAGGACGTCGCGATGGAAATGCATCGTCCCCTTGCCCTTCCCCGTGGTGCCCGAGGTAAAGGCGATGAGGGCGACGTCGTCGGCCGCCGTGTCCACGTTGCGGAAGGTGGCCGGTCGCCGCCGCATCATCGCCTCGAGCGCGTCGGGCGCGTCGCTGTTGAAGCACACGATGCGCGCCCCCGCCCGCGCCGCCCCCGTGGCCGTCCGCTCCATTCCCGCCCGGCAGTCTCCCTCGAGGCGCGCGTCCGTGAGCGCGACCGAGATCGCCGCGCGGTCGGCCGTGTAGCAGATCTCGCGCGGCCGCAGGAGCGGCATGGTACATACGACCACGCCTCCCGCCTTGAGGACCGCGAACCAGCAGGCCACCATCATCGGATTGTTGGGGCCCCGGAGAAGCACCCGGCTCCCCGGAACGACGCCGAGGTCGGTGACGAGGACGTTGGCGATGCGATTGGCGCGCTCGAGGAGGTCGGCATAGGTCCAGTGACCGCCGGGGAAGAGGAACACGGCGTCGTCGCCATGCCCCTTCGCCACCATCCGGTCGAGCAGCTCGGTGGCGCAGTTGAGCCGCGGCGGATAGGCGAGGCCGAGGGAGCGGTCGTACCGCATCTCGGGCCAGAGGGCGCGGGGCGGGAGGCGATCCCGGCAGAAGGTGTCGACGTGGCCCGACGGTACGCGCGCGGTCATGACGTCTCCAGGAGCTGGCCGGCAATGACGAGGCGCTGGATCTCGCTCGTCCCTTCGTAGATGCGGAGCGCCCGGATCTCACGATAAAGCCGCTCGACGGGAGCGCCGGCGACGACGCCGAGGCCGCCGAGGAGCTGCACGGCGTCGTCGATGACGCGCTGGGCCGATTCGGTGGCGTGCAGCTTGGCCATCGCGGCCTCGCGGGTGACGCGCTCGGCGCCCGCGTCCTTGGCCCAGGCGGCGCGGTAGACCAGCAGCGCGCTCGCGTCGATCGCGACGGCCATCTCCGCGAGGCGTGCCTGCGTGAGCTGGAGCTCGGCGAGCGCGCGGCCCGACACGTGGCGGGCCCGGCAGTGCGCGAGCGCCTCGGCGAGCGCGCGGCGCGCCATCCCGGTGGCGGCGGCGCCGACCGTCGCGCGGAAGACGTCGAGCGTCCCGAGCGCCACGCGAAGGCCCTTCCCGGGCTCGCCGACGAGCGCATCGGCGGGCACGCGGCATCCGGTGAAGGCGAGCGTGCCAAGCGGGTGCGGGGCGATGACGTCGATCCGCTCGGTGACGGCGAGCCCGGGATTGTCCGCCTCGACCATGAACGCGCCGAAGGCGCGCTCGCCCGCGTCGGGCATGCGGCAGAAGACCACGTAGTGATCGGCGATGCCGGCGTTCGAGATCCAGGTCTTCTCGCCGTCGAGCACGTATCCCCCGCCGTCCCGGCGCGCGGTGGTGCTCATGGCCGACACGTCACTGCCGGCGTTCCGCTCCGAGAGCGCAAAAGCCGCAATCCGCCGTCCCGCGGCGACCTCGGGCAGGTACCGAGCGCGGAGCGCCCCGGACCCGTAGAGCGACACGGGGCCGGTGCCGAGCCCCTGCAGCGCAAAGCAGAACTCGGCGAGGGGGTCGTGACGGGCGAGCGTTTCGCGGATGACGCAGAGCGAGCGCACATCCACCCGCTCCCGCACGCCCCCATGCGCCGCCGGGACGACGTGACGGAGCCAGCCACTCTCCCCGAGCGCACGCACATGCCGGCGGCAGCGCTCGTCGAGGTCGCGGGCGTGGTCTTCCGCGGCGAGCTCGCGCGCGGCCCAGCCCTCGACGGCGCGCGCGAGCTCGCGGTGCGCGTCGTCGAAGAAGGGCCAGGCGAGATGCTCGTGCGGTTGCACTAATCGCCCTCGAACTTCGGGGACTCCTTCGCCACGAACGCGCGGTAGGCGCGCGAAAAGTCTTCCGACTCCATGAGCTCGGCCTGCACTTCCGCCTCGTAATCGATCGCCTCGTCGATGCCCATGTCCCACTCCTCGTGGAGCGCCCGCTTCGTCGCCGCGTGCGCGAGGGTGGGCCCGGCTGCGAGCGCGCGCGCCAGCTCCAGTGCCGACGGAAGCAGTGCGGCCGGCTCGGCGAGGCGATTGTAGAACCCCCACCGCTCGGCCTCGGGGCCGTCCATGAAGCGCCCGGTATAGAGCAGCTCCGCCGCGCGCCCATGCCCGATGATGCGCGGCAGCATGGCGCAGGCACCCATGTCGGCGCCCGAGAGCCCCACGCGGACGAAGAGGAAGGCGACGCGACTCGAGGGCGTGCCGATCCGGAGGTCGGACGCCATCGCCAGGATCGCACCGGCGCCGGCGCACACCCCGTCCACCGCCGCGATGATCGGCTGCGGGCAGGCGCGCATGGCGTGCACCAGCTCGCCGGTCAGGCGGGTGAATGCGATCAGCTCCTCGTCGCACCCGTCTTCCTTGAGCTGGACGAGGGGGCCGATGATCTCGTGCACGTCGCCGCCGCTCGAGAAGTTGCCGCCCGCGCCGGTGAGGACCACGGCGCGCACGTCGGCATTCTCCCGGAGCGCCCAGAAGGTATTCGCGAGCTCGCGATACGACTCGAAGGTGAGCGGATTCTTCCGCTCCGGCCGGTTGAGCGTGATCGTCGCGACCCGGTCGTCGAGCGACCAGAGAAAATGCTTCGGGTTCATGGCCGGCACGCGAGCATCAGACCTCTCCTCCCGAGACGGGCACGACACGGCCGTTGATCGCGTCCGCCGACGGCGCCGCGAGCCACGCCACGACGTGCGCGACCTCCTCCGGCTGGATGATCGTGCCGCGGGGATTGTGGCGGATCACCATCGCGCGCACCTCCTCCGGACCCTTGCCGAGCGCGGCCATGAGGTTCTTCTCCGCCTGGAGCGACATGCCCGACTCGGTGTATCCGGGGCAGACGGCGTTGACGGTGACGCCGGTCTTCCGCAGCTCCGCGGCGAGCGACCGCGTCAATCCGACCAGCGCGTGCTTCGACGCGGCGTAGGCCGCGACGCGCGCGTAGCCCTTGAGCCCGGCCATGGAGGCGACGTTGATGATCCGGCCCGCGTTCGCGTCGAGCATGGCGGGGAGGACCTCGCGGATGCAGGCGGCAGCGCCCAGCAGGTTCACGCCGAGCGAGTCGGCCCAGATCTCCGCCGTCGTCTCCATGAACGGCGCCGACGCCGCGAGCCCCGCATTGTTCACCAGCAGCCAGGGACGGGGAAAGCGGTCCCGCGATTCGGCGAAGGCGCTGGCGACGCTGCCGGGATCGGACACGTCGCACCGGATCGCGAGCACTTCCGACGTCCGCTTGCGGAGCGCCAGCGCGTGCGCGCCGAGGGCTGCGGTGTCACGCCCCATCAGCGTGAGGGTGGCCCCCTGCGCCGCGAGCTCCGTCGCGATGGCGGCGCCGATGCCGCGCGCGCCGCCGGTCACGATCGCGTGCCGTCCGGCGAGGGGAAGCGAAAGGGTCATTGGGCCCGGGTCCTCGCGAGGGTGCGGACGAGCTGATCGCGTCCCGTGAGATACTGCGGCGGCCACGGCTGCCCGGCGTAGCCCTGCTCGGCGGCGGCGCGGAGCGTCCACTGCGGATCGCTCAGGTGCGGCCGCGCGAGCGCGCAGAGGTCGGCCCGGCCGGCGGTGACGATGGCGTTCACCTGGTCGCTTTCGGTGATGTTGCCGACCGCGATGGTGGGCACCAGGGCCTCATTCCGGATCCGGTCGCTGAACGGCGTCTGGAACATGCGGCCATAGACGGGCTGGGCCTCGTCGCTCGTCTGCCCGGCGGACACGTGAATGATGTCCGCGCCCGCGGCCCGGAACGCCCGCGCCACCTCGACCGCCTCGACGTCGGTGATGCCGCCGTCCACCCAGTCGTGCGCCGAGATGCGCACCGACATCGGGCGCTCCGCCGGCCAGATGCGGCGCATGGCGGCGAAGACCTCGAGCGGAAACCGGAGCCGGTTCTCGAGCGACCCGCCATACTCGTCGGTGCGCCGGTTGCTGATCGGGGTGATGAAGCTCGACAGAAGATAGCCGTGCGCGCAGTGAAGCTCGAGCATGTCGAACTCGGCGGCGATGGCCATGCGCGTCGCGGCGACGAACTCGTCGCGGACCCGACACATGTCGGCGCGCGTCATTTCGCGCGGCACCTGCATCCCCGGCTTGTAGGGAAGCGCCGACGGGCCCATGACCGGCCAGTTGCCATCGTCGAGCGGCTCGTCCATCCCGACCCACATCAGCTTGGTGGAGCCCTTCCGCCCCGAGTGTCCCAGCTGGAGGCAGATCCGCGCGGGGCTCCACTGGTGGACCATGCGGGTGATGCGTCGCCACGCCTCGGCGTGCTCCGCGGCATACATGCCGGTGCACCCCGGCGTGATGCGGCCTTCGGGTGAGACGCAGGTCATCTCGGTGATGATGAGGCCGGCCCCGCCGAGCGCGCGCGCACCGAGGTGTACGAGGTGAAAGTCGTTCGGGGTCCCGTCCTCCGCACAATACATGTCCATCGGCGAGACGACGACCCGGTTCGGGAGCGAGAGCTCACGCAGGCGGAACGGCGCGAACATCGGGGGCGGCGCGCGATCGGCGCCCGGCACCGGGCGGGGCGTCCCACCCCCGCCGTCCGCCTTCGACGCGAACCAGCGCTCGACCCCCTCGAGATAGGCACGATCGCGCAGCCGCAGGTTCTCGTGCGACACCCGCTGGCTGCGCGTGAGCAGGCTGTAGGCGAACTGCTCGGGCTCGAGGTGGATGTAGCGGCGCACGTTCTCGAACCAGGTCATCGAGTTGCGCGCGGCGTTCTGGAGGCGGAGCGCCTCCATCATGCGCTCGTCCTGGTAGGTCGGAAGCGCGGTGGCGAGCGGGCCCTCGTTGAGCCGCCGCGCGAGCGAGATCGCGTCCTCCATCGCGAGCTTGGTGCCGGAGCCGATGGAGAAGTGCGCGGTGTGCGCCGCATCGCCGATGAGCACGACGTTGCCGTCGTGCCACCGCGCGTTCCGCACGATGGTGAACCGCAGCCAGGGCTCGGCGCGCTGGTGCGGCGGCACGTTGGCGATGAGCCGATGTCCGTCGAGCCACGGCGCGAACATCGCTTCCGCGGCGGCGACCGTGCCGTCGATGTCGAGGCGGTCGAAGCCGGCGGCGCGCCAGGAGCGCTCGTCGCACTCGACGATGAAGGCCGAATGGCGCTCGTCGAAGCGGTAGGCGTGCGCCTGGAAGACGCCGTTCGCCTTCTCGACGAATGCGAAGGTGAAGGCGTCGAAGCGGCGCGTGGTCCCCAGCCAGACGTACCGGGCCGTGCGGAGGTCGAGGGTGGGCTGGAACCGGTCGGCGCGCAGCCGGCGAAAGGTGCTGTTCACGCCGTCGGCCGCCACGATCAGGTCCGCATCAGCGAGTCCGTGCGGGCGCAGGTCCCCCTCCCGGACGTCGGTGCGGAAGCGCAGCTCCACGCCGAGCGCCTCGGCGCGGCGCTGCAGGATCGCGAGCAGCATCTTCCGCTCGATGCCCGCGAAGCCATGGCCGCCGGACGTGATGGTGGTGCCGCGCACGTGCACGTCGATGTCGTCCCACCGGGCGAAGTGCTCGGTGATGGCGCGGAAGGAGGGCTCGTCCGCGGCGGCGAAGTTGCCGAGCGTCTGGTCGGAGAAGACGACGCCCCAGCCGAAGGTGTCGTCGGGCGCGTTCCGCTCGAGCACTACGACCTCGTGGCGCGGATCCGCCTTCTTCATGAGGAGGGCGAAGTAGAGCCCCGCCGGCCCGCCGCCCACGACAGCGACTTTCATCAGAGCAGTCCCGACACGGGGTTCGGCTCGCCCTCGGCGAAGCGGGTGGGGCGGAGCGGGGTGGCGTCGAGCGTGATGGCCCGCCCGTCGGTGATCATCTCGGCGAGGAGATGGCCGAGGGCGGGGGCGTGCATGACGCCGTGACCCGAGGAGCCGTTGATGAAGTAGAAGTTGCCGCATTCCGGCGCGGGGCCCAGGATGGCGTGCTTGTCCGGAGAGACCTCGTAGAGACCGCCCCACGCCCCGCCGCGGTCGAGCGGGACATCGGCCAGGGGCGGCACGCGCGCCGCCGCCTTGGCCGCCACTTCATCGATCCAGCCCCCTTCCACCCGGCAGTCGAACGCGTCGTATGGGGCTCCGGGGGTGGGATAGGCGAGGAGCACGCGCCCGTCGCGCACGCGGAAGTGGAAGCCGTCGCCTGCGAAGATCGTCATCGGCATGGTCGGGGGAAGGAGCTCGCACGGCGCGGTCGGCACGATGCAGCGGCGGAGCGGCTCGACCTGCAACTGCACGCCCGCCAGCGCCGCGATCGAGCCGGCCCACGCCCCCGCCGCGTTGACGACGACGTCGGCGCCGATGCGCCCGCGGTT
>JBLNHD010000039.1:0-8900 GCA_050268825.1 Gemmatimonadota bacterium | reverse complement strand
GCCGCGGCGGCGATCGCGTGCCGCCCCTCGCCGCCGGCCACGTCGAGGATGCGCATGCCGGCCCGAAGCCGATGAGCGTGCCACGCGAACCAGGTGCTGGTCCTGATACCCGCGGTGATGGGGGAAAGAGTCAGGGCAAGCGCTCCTCACGGCGCGCGACGCTCGACAGCCTCACGGCCGGACGCGTCGATCTGCTGGTGATCGGTGGCGGCATCACCGGTGCCGGAATTGCCCGCGATGCCGCGATGCGCGGGATCCGAACGGTCCTCGTGGAGCAGCGGGATCTCGCCGCCGGCACGAGCTCGCGCTCGAGCCGCCTGGTGCATGGCGGGATCCGGTATCTCGAGCAGGGGCAGCTCGGCCTCGTCCTCGAAGCGGTCCGCGAGCGGGAGACCCTGCTCCGGATCGCGCCGCACCTCGTGCACCCGCTCGACTTCCTCTTCCCGGTGCATCGCGGCGACCGGGTCCCGCTCTGGAAGCTCGCCGCGGGCGTCGGGCTCTACTCGCTCTTCGCCCGGTTCCGGAATGTGGGGCGGCATCGTGTGCTGAGCAAGCGAGGGACGCTCGAGGCGGAGCCGATGCTTCGCGAGCGCGGCCTCACTGGCGCCGTGCGCTACACCGATGCCCAGTGTGACGATGCCCGGCTCGTCGTCGCCACGGCCCGCTCGGCCCTGCACCAGGGCGCGCAGGTCGCCAATCACATGCGCGTCCTCTCCCTCCACCGTCGTGACGGTCGGGTGGCCGGGGCGATCGTCGACGACCTGATCGAGGGGCGGCAGGGGACGATCGAGGCCGCGGTCGTGGTCAACGCCACCGGCCCCTGGTGCGACCAGCTTCGCCGGCTCGAGGATCCGACGGTCCCGGCGCTCCTCCGCCCGACGCGCGGCGTCCACGTGATGGTGGCCCGCGAGCGGATCGGAGTCCGGCATGCGATCGCCTTCCTGAGCCCGCTCGACGGCCGCGTGATGTTCGTGCTGCCGTGGGGAGACCTCGCCTACATCGGCACCACCGACACCGACGACACCGGCACGCCGGACCAGGTCCGCGCCGACGGCGACGATCTCGTCTATCTCCTCCGCTCCGCCAACGCCCGCTTCCCGAACGCCCACCTCACGGAGGAGGATGTGCGCGTCACCTGGGCCGGGCTCCGGCCCCTCCTCGCGGGGAAGCCGGAGTCCGACGCTTCGTCGGTATCGCGCGAGCACGCCATCGTCACCGGGCCCGCCGGCATGATCACCGTGGCGGGCGGGAAGCTCACCACCTACCGCTCGATGGCGGCGGAGGTGGTGGACGCCGTGGCCCGGCGGCTCGGGACCCGCGTCCCGCGGCCGCCCACCGAAGCCGAGCCGCTCCCGGGCGGGGAGACCACCGACTTCGAGTCGTTCCGCCGCCGCGGGGCCGAGCTCGGGCTCCCGGCCACCGTCGCGGAGCACCTCGTCCGGCACTACGGTACCGAGTCGGCCGGGATCTACAACCTCGGCGTTGCCGACCGGACCCTCTTCGAGCGGCTCCACCCCGCCCACCCGGCACTCGAAGCCGAAGTGCTCCACGCGGCCCGGCGCGAGCTCGCCATGACCGTCGAGGACGTCCTCGTCCGCCGCATTCACCTGTACTTCGAGACGCGGGACCGCGGCCTCCGCGCTGCGCTGCGCACGGCGGAGCTGCTCGGGCGCGAGCACGGCTGGACCGAAGAACGCGTCCGCGCCGAGGCGGAGCGCTACCGCACGTTCGTGGCCGCCGAGCCGCGAACCGCCTGATCCGCCTCACTCTTCCCGGCGCCCCTTTCCGCTGACTGCAGGTGCCCGAGCCCGGCGTTATCTTTCGGCCGGACGCAGCACCGTTTCCGATCAATCCGGGCAGGAGTCCGCCGTGGATCCCAACGTCTTCGAAACCGCGAACGCCGGTTTCGCGCAGGCGATGTACGAAGAGTTCCTCAGGAACCCGCAATCCGTCGGCGAGGGATGGCGGCGCCTGTTCGAGAGCGGTGTGGTCGGCGAGGTGCCGCCGACTCCAGCCCCCTCCGCGAACGGCGGCTCGAAGCACGACGGTGCCCCGGCCGGACGCCCGGCGCCCGCGGGAGAGCCGATCAAGGGCCCCGCTGCCCGGCTCGTGCAGAACATGAACGAGAGCCTCACCGTCCCCACCGCCACCACGTTCCGCGAGCTCTCCGTGGCGCCGCTCGAGGCGGCGCGCAAGTCGCTCAATGCCGGGCTCCAGGCGGCGGGACGAGACACCAAGGTCTCGTTCACGCACCTCATTGCCTGGGCCATCGTGCAGGCCACGAAGCAGCATCCGGTCATGGGGCACACGCTCGCGATGCACGACGGTGCGCCCTACCGTGTGGCGCCCGACGGCATCCACCTCGGACTCGCCGTGGACGTGACGCGGAAGGACGGCAGCCGCGGGCTCGTCGTCCCGGTCATCAAGCACGCCGAGGCCATGGACTTCGCGACGTTCCACGCGGCCTACGAGTCACTGGTCGAGAAATCGCGCACCAACAAGCTGATGCCGGACGACTTCGCCGGCGCCACGATGTCGCTCACCAACCCGGGCGGGCTCGGGACGGTGGCCTCGGTGCCGCGCCTCATGGCCGGCCAGGGCAGCATCATCGCGGTCGGGGCCATCGGCTATCCCCCCGAGTTCGCCACGACCCCGCCGGAGCGGATCCGCGAACTCGGCCTCAGCAAGGTCATGACGGTGACGAGCACCTACGATCACCGGGTGATCCAGGGTGCCGAGTCGGGCCAGTTCCTGGGCACGCTCGAAGGATTCCTCCAGGGCAAGGACGGCTTCTACGATACCGTCGCGGAGCAGCTGGGCGTCCGCGCGCCGGGCGGAGCCACGGCCACAACGGCCGCCACGGCCACAACGGCCGCCGCGTCCCCCGGTTCCGCCGCACCGGCCTCGACGGCCTCCCTCGCCCACGTCGCCGCCGCGATGGCGCTGATCAAGGCGTTCCGCACCCACGGCCACCTCGCCGCCCACCTCGACCCGCTCGGCACCGAGCCGACCGGAGACCCGGCGCTCGACGCCGGCGCACTCGGGCTCACCCCCGAGGTGATGGCCACGATTCCGTGCAGCGTGCTCCGCGTGTACGTGCCCGGCAGCACGCTGGCCGAAGCGCTGCCGCATCTCGACGCCGCATACTGCGGCACGATCGCCTACCAGATCGAGCACATCGCGAGCCACGAGCAGCGGATGTGGCTCCGGGAGAAGATCGAGTCCGGCGCCTTCCGGCAGCCGCCCTCGAAGGAAGAGCGCCTTGCGCTGCTGCAGCGCCTCATCGAGGTCGAGGCCTTCGAGCGCTTCCTGCACAAGGCCTACCTCGGCCAGAAGCGCTTCTCGATCGAGGGCGTGGACATGCTCGTCCCCTTGCTCGACGCGATGATCAACCTCGCGGCCGACGCCGGCGCGAACGAGGTGGTCCTCGGCATGGCGCATCGCGGGCGGCTCAACGTGCTCGCGCATACGATTCGCCGTCCGTACGAGACGATCTTCGCCGAGTTCGAGGGCGGCAAGAAGGCGCTCGGCACCGACGATGAGGGAGAGACAGGCACCGGGGACGTGAAGTACCATCACGGCGCCGAAGGCGCCTTCCCCACGGCGCGCGGCCGCGCGGTGACCGTCACCCTCTCGCCGAACCCGAGCCACCTCGAGTTCGTCGGCGCCGTCGTGGACGGACGCGCCCGGGCACGCCAGACCCAGCGCCGCAGCGCCGAGCCGCATTACGACCCGCCGGTGGCCGTGCCGATCGTGATCCACGGAGACGCGGCCTTCGCCGGCCAGGGCGTCGTGGCCGAGACGCTCAACCTCGGCAACCTCCCGGGCTACGACGTGGGCGGCACCCTGCACATCATCACCAACAATCAGGTCGGGTTCACCACCGACATCCGCGACGCGCGCTCCACCCGCTACGCGAGCGACCTGGCCAAGGGCTTCGACGTGCCGATCGTGCACGTGAACGCCGACGATCCGGAAGCCTGCCTCGCCGCGGTGCGCCTGTCGATGGCGTATCGCGAGCGGTTCGGCGGGGACGCGCTCATCGACCTCGTCGGCTACCGGCGTCACGGCCACAACGAGGGCGACGAGCCGGCGTACACGCAGCCGAAGATGTACGAGCGGATCCGCGACCTTCCCACCGTGCGCCAGCGCTATGCGTCTGCACTCGTCGAGCAGGGCGTGCTCCCCGCGGCGGATGCCGACGCCCGCTACGACGCCGCGTACCAGCACCTGGTGGACCTGCAGCAGGCGTTCAAGGGACAGGCCGGCTCGCAGCTCGTACAGCCGAACACCACCGAGCGGCGGATCTTTCCGTCCCAGATGGTGCACACCGCCGTGCCCGCGGATCAGCTCATCGGCCTCAACGAGCAGCTCCTCAACTGGCCCGCCGACTTCCACGTGCATCCGAAGCTCGGCAAGCAGCTCGAGCGGCGGCGCGATGCGCTCGAAAAGGGCGAGGCCGCGATCGACTGGGCCCACGCCGAGGCGCTCGCCTTCGCGTCGCTCCTCGTGGAAGGCGTGCCGCTCCGGCTCACCGGTCAGGACACCGAGCGCGGGACCTTCAGCCAGCGCCATCTCGTGCTGCACGACGTGGAGTCCGGAGCGGAGTACGCGCCCATCCGGCATCTCGCCGGTGCCATCGCCCCGTTCGAGCTGCACAACAGCCCGCTCTCCGAGCTGGCGGCCATCGGCTTCGAGTACGGGTACAGCGTGGCTGCGCCCGAGACGCTGGTCCTCTGGGAGGCGCAGTTCGGAGACTTCATCAACGGCGCGCAGGTGATGATCGACCAGTTCCTCGCCGCAGGACTGTCGAAGTGGGGCCAGACCTCGCGCCTCACCCTTCTCCTGCCGCACGGGTACGAAGGCCAGGGCCCCGAGCATTCGAGCGGGCGGCTCGAGCGGTTCCTGCAGCTCGCGGCGGAGAACAATCTGCGCGTGGCCAACTGCAGCACCCCCGCGCAGTACTTCCACCTCCTCCGCCGCCAGGCGCGGAACGAGCGCCTCCGGCCGCTCGTGGTCATGACGCCGAAGAGCCTCCTCCGACTGCCGGCGGCGGCATCGCGCCTGAGCGAGCTCTCCGAGGGCGGCTTCCAGACGGTGATCGACGATGCAGCAGCCCGCTCCCGCGCCGGCGATGTGGCGCGCGTGGTGCTCTGCTCGGGGAAGGTCTACTACGACCTGCTCGCGGAAGCGGAGAAGCTGGGCGACGACCGCCCGGCCATCGTGCGGGTGGAGCAGCTCTACACCTTCCCCGAGCAGGACCTTCGCACGGTGCTCGAGGGCTATCCCGCACTGAGCGAGCTCGTCTGGGCCCAGGAGGAGCCGAAGAACATGGGCGCCTGGACCTACATCGCGCCGAAGCTGCGGGGCCTGCTCGGCGAAGGCGTCGAGCTCGAGTACGTCGGACGCCCGGAGCGCGCGAGCCCGGCGGAGGGATATCCGGCCGCACATGCGGCGGAGCAGAGCCGGATCGTCGCGGCGGCGCTGGAAACACGGCGCTCGCGCGAAACGCCGCCCACGATGCAGGTGGCTGGGGAAGCGAAAGGGTGAGTTTCACCACGAAGGCGATGAGAACCGCAGAGGAATCGGAGTCACAATCTTTTGTTGTTGGAGCCGGTGACCTCTGAGGTTCTTCTTGCCTCTGTGGTCGATTCTCGGAATTACCGGAAAAACGAAGGCCCGCACGAATCTGTGCGGGCCTTTGCCTTTGCGATCACACCACCGGGACGGCTAGGCGTCCTTCGGCAGGATCGGTCGCTCGGAGGCCTGCCGCGCCAGTTCCTTCAGCGGCTCCGAGAGGTGCTCACCGTAGTGAAGCAGGAACACGCCGCGGGAGCGGCGCTGCATCAGGAACGCGACCAGGGGCGTATCGGCCTTGGCGGCGTTGCAGTCCCGGCATGCGAACACGAGGTTGTCCGGACGGTCGTATGCCGTCTGGCCCCGGCGCGGACGCACATGATCGAGGGTGATCTGGTCGGGAGCGGTCTCGGTGCCGCAATAGGCGCACACCGGACCATGCAATGCGAGGAGCCACTCGCGGTGAGACTGCATGCTGCGGCCGGGGGAGCGGCGAAAGCCCGCCGGCGGTGCTGCCTGTGAACCTCTTCTGGATCTGCGAGCCACAAAAAAACCACGTTGAGGAATACTGCGGACCACTCGGGTCCCGTGAACAACTATTTAATGTAGCAAGATGAACGCCATTAAGTCAGCCTTCTTTCGGCCTCTCTTCGGTAAGCTCCCGCAATCCTTCCAGCCCGACCCGGTACCCATAGGTCCTGAGGAGCCGTTCGTGGGGCACCATTCCCGCCCCGCCGGCCGCGGCCCGGGAGCCGGGCGGCAGCTTGACGGGCAGCGCGCCGAGGTGTCCCAATTGGGCTTGCACCAGGATCGGGTCGGCCGAGCTCACGGCCACGATCGCGGGCCGGAGAGTCCACGCGGCCTCCGCCACCTCCCCCGCGGGAAGGTCGGTGCCGAGGTGGATCACGCGCCAGCCACGCTCCCGCACCCGGGCCAGCGCGGCGAGGATACCCCACTCGTGCCGTTCCCCCGGGAGGCATGCCGAGATCATGAGCGGCCCCCCGCCGCCGCGCAGTCCTCCCTTGAGGGCGTGCACCACGACCTCGGTGGCGAGGTGCTCGGCGGCGGCCGGCAGGCGGCCGAGCGCCCAGAGCTCGCCGATGTCGCGCGCGAGCGGGATGGCGACGAGCTCGGCGAAGTCCGCCAGGCTCCGGAGCGCGAGCTGCTGCGCGACGAGCGTCTCGAGCCGGTCGCGGTCCAGCGCCTTGATCGCATCCAGCAGTGCGGCGTGAGGCGAGGCCGCCGGGTCCCTGCCCTCCGCGCGCGCAATGACCGCCTCGACCGGCTCGTTGACCAGGTCCCCGATGCGCTCGCCGGCGGCGATGAGGCGGGCATAGGCGCGCAGCAGCTCGACCTGTTCCGCCGAATACGCGCGGTACCCGTTCGGCTGGCGGACCGGCCGCACCGCCGCATACCGGCGCTCCCAGACACGGAGGCGGGCGGCCTGCAGGCCGGTGAGCTCGGCCACTTCGTGGATTTCGTACGTGGCGGGCATCGTCGCGAAAGATAATTCCGGCTACATTCCAGTTCCCTTCCGCCCCCTCGAGGAGCTGCTTTGCCGATGTCGCCAGCACCCGCCTCCGCCACCGCCGATACCAAAGCCCCCGCCTCGAACGAGCTCGCCTGGCGCAGCATCAACACCATCCGGGCCCTCAGCATGGACGCGGTCGAGGCGGCCAACTCAGGGCATCCGGGCACCCCGATGGCGCTGGCCCCGGCGGCGTACGTGCTGTGGCACCGGTTCCTGCGGCACAACCCGGCCAATCCTGCCTGGGACGACCGCGACCGGTTCGTGCTCTCCTGCGGGCACGCGTCCATGCTCCTCTACTCGCTCCTCCACCTCACCGGCTACGACCTTTCCCTCGACGAGATCCGCAACTTCCGGCAGTGGGATTCCCGGACGCCGGGGCATCCGGAGCGCGGCCACACGCCGGGCGTGGAAACGACGACGGGTCCGCTCGGCCAGGGGTTCGGCAACGCGGTCGGCATGGCCATCGCCGAGCGGATTCTCGCCGAGCGCTTCAATCGTGACGGCTTCGAGATCGTGAATCACGCCGTCTGGGGCTTCTGCAGCGACGGGGATCTCATGGAGGGCGTCGCGAGCGAAGCCGCGAGCCTCGCCGGGCACCTGCGGCTTGGCCGGCTCTGCATGATCTACGACGACAACCACATCACGATCGACGGCGACACGGCGCTCGCGTTCAGCGAGGACGTCGGCCGCCGCTTCGAGGGCTATGGCTGGCACGTCCAGCGCGTGGCCGACGGCAATGACCTCGACGCCATTCATCTGGCGCTCGAGGCGGCGCGCCGGGAGTCGTCGCGGCCCTCGCTCATCGTGCTGCGCACCGTCATCGGCAACCCCGCGCCGACCAAGAGCAATACCGCCGCCGCTCACGGCGCTCCGCTCGGCAAGGACGAGGTCAAGCGCACGAAGGAGATCATGGAGTGGCCGCAGGAGCCGTTCTTCATCCCCGAGGATGCGCTCGAGCACTGGCGCGAGGCCGTGACGACCGGGGAGCGCCGGCAGGACGAATGGGATGCGCTCTTCGCGCGTTATGCGGACGCGCACCCGGAGCTGGCTGCGGAATACCGGCGGACCATGGCCGGCGAGCTTCCGGACGGGTGGGAATCGAAGCTGCCGGTCTTCAAGGCCGGGGACGGCGCCATCGCCACCCGGCAGGCCTCGGCGAAGACGCTCAAGGCGCTCCTCGACGCCATCCCCGAGCTGGTGGGTGGCTCGGCGGACCTGAGCGAAAGCACCGGCACCGCCATCGAGGGCTATCCCGTCTTTTCGCCGATCTCGAGCGGGCGGCTCTTCCACTGGGGCATCCGCGAGCATGCGATGACGGCGGCGATGAACGGCATGGCTGCCCACGGCGGAGTGCGGCCCTATGGCAGCACCTTCCTCGCGTTCACCGACTACGCCAAGCCCTCGATCCGCCTCGCCTCGATCATGCAGCTGCCGATCATCTTCATCGGCACCCACGATTCCATCGGCCTCGGCGAGGACGGGCCCACGCACCAGCCGATCGAGCATCTCGCCATGCTGCGCGCCGTCCCGCGCGTCTCGGTCTTCCGTCCAGCCGATGCGAACGAGACGGTGGAGGCGTGGAAGGCGGCGCTCCGGCGCAGCGACGGACCCACCGTGCTCGTGCTCACGCGCCAGAAGCTCCCCATCCTCGACCGGCAGAAGGTGAAGTCAGCGGAGGGAACGCGCCGCGGCGCGTACATCCTGCGCGAGCCGGAGGGCGGGCCGCAGGCGATCCTCATCGCGACGGGGAGCGAAGTGACGGTCGCGCTCGAAGCAGCCGACCTCCTCGCGA
>JBLNHD010000038.1:0-3542 GCA_050268825.1 Gemmatimonadota bacterium | reverse complement strand
GTTCACCGTGCCCGAGAGGCAGACGAGCCGCGTGCCGCCGCTCTTGTCCGTGCCCAGCTTCGCGTAGGCCTCGGGACCCATGCTGAACACGCCGCGACAAGCGGTGGACGCTCGAGCCGGGAGATCAGGTCATCGTACTCGACGAGGTCGATTCATGAATACACGCGAAGCGAGATTGCACATCGAAGGCATGAGCTGCGGCCACTGCATCGGCCGCGTCCGCTCGACGCTGCAGCAGATCCCCGGCGTGGAGGTGCTGAGCCTGCAGCTCGGGAGCGCCGTCGTGCGCTATCCCGAAGGAGAGACGACCCCCGAGGCGATTGCCCATGCGCTCACCGCGGACGGCTACGCCACCACCCCGCAGCCCGCCTGACCCGCAGCGCACCCCGCCCTCGCCGCCGGTGAGGCGTCTCACACCACCGGTGCCGCGCAGCATGAAGATTGACGCATGATTCGCGTCGGACCGGCCGGCTGGGACTACAGGGATTGGGCGGGCATCGCGTATCCCTCCCCGCCGGCGCCCGGCTTCGACCGCCTCGCCTGGATCAGCGAGTACTTCGACACCATCGAGATCAACAGCAGCTTCTACGGCCCTCCCACCGCCGCGACGGCGAAGCAATGGGCGCGGCGCGTCTCCGCCAATCCCGACTTCACCTTCACCGCGAAGCTCTGGCGGCGGTTCACGCACGAGCGGAAGGAGGCATTCACGCGCGGGGAAATCCGCGAAGCATGTGCCGGGATCGGCCCGCTGCATGCCGCAGGGAGACTCGGTGCGCTGCTCCTGCAGTTCCCCTGGTCCTTCCGGCGAACCGACGTCAACCGGCAGTGGCTGGACGACGTGACCCGAAGCTTCGCGAAGTTTCCCCTCGCGATCGAGGTGCGGCACGCCACCTGGAACGTGCCGGAATTCTACGAGGAGCTCGTCGAGCGCGGGATCGGTTTCGTCAACATCGACCAGCCGCTTTTCCGCCAGAGCATCGGGCCGAGCGCGCGGGTCACGTCCCGCGTCGGGTACGTGCGCGTGCACGGCCGCAATTATGCCGACTGGTTTCGCAAGGATGCGGGCGTCGAGGCACGGTATGACTACCTCTACCCGCCCGAGGAACTGAAGCCGTGGGTCGAGCGCACGAAGGCGATCGCCAGCGCCACGGCGGATACCTTCGTGATCACGAACAATCACTACCGGGCCCAGGCGCTGGTGAATGCCCTCATGCTCGAATCGATGCTGACGAAGCGGAAGGTCGCCGCGCCGCCGGGCGTCGTAGAGACGTACCCGGCCGAGCTGAAGGGGTTCGTCAAGGCGCGCGCCTGAAGGCGCTCGGGATGCAGGAGCCCCGGCCATGTAACGGCCACCAAACGGATGCGCGTCATTGCGCGTACTCCATTCAGTGGCGGCATTATCGGACCGCCCGGCAACCCTTGCAGGAGTGATTCAATGACCCGTATGACCACGCTCGCCCTCGCCGCCGGCCTCCTGGCCGTGCCGTTCGCGACGGGTGCAGCCCAGACCGGGACCCGGGACACCGCTCGCGCGCGGGCGCGCGTGCACGCCGAGGGCCCCCACCGCGACATGGGACGCATGCGGATGGCGCCGATTCAGCGCCTGATCGCGCAGCGCCAGCGGCTTCAGCTCACGGATGAGCAGGTGAGCCGCCTGACGGCGATCCAGTCGAAGCTCACCGAAGCGAACAAGCCGCACCTCGAGACCCTGAAGGCGGCCCGCAACGACACCACCGCCCGGCCTCGGCCGGAGCCCCGGACCGAGCGCACGCCCCTCACGCCCGAACAGCGGCTCGAGCGGCGCCAGCAGATGCTCGACCGCCAGAAGGCGTTCCTGGCGGCGCATCCGGAGGTGAGCAAGGCACACACCGCCATCGCAGAGAATCACCGGAAGGCGCAGGACGAGGTCAAGGCCGTGCTCACGGACGAGCAGGAAAAGCTGCTCGAGCAGCGGATGGACCGGCAGCGCCGTCCCATGCGCCGTGGCATGCCGGATTCCGGCCAGCGCCGCCCGGCGCGCGGCTGACGGACATCCGTAGCGCCGAGGCATGGCCTCCAGCACGGAGTCGCACGCCTCGGCGCACGCGGATGAGTCCGAGCTCGTCGCACGGGTCCGGAACGGAGATCCCGAAGCCTTCGGCGAGATCGTTCGGCGGTACCAGCAGCGGGCGTATGCCGTGGCCCATCGCCTGATGCGCCAGCGGGAGGATGCCGAGGACCTGGTGCAGGATGCCTTCATGGCGGCGCTCGACAAGCTCGCAACGTTCGACGAGCGCCGCCCCTTCGGCCCCTGGCTCTTCCGGATTCTCGTGAATCGCGGCACGAGCCAGCTCCGGGCGCGCGGTATCCGCGTGACGGAAGAAATTCCTGCTACGGTCGGCGACGAGTCCGCGACACCCGACCGGCTCGCCGAGCGCGCCGAAACCGCCGCGCGGGTTCATGCAGCCATCGCGGAGCTGAGCGACCGGCAGCGCCTGGTGATCCAGCTGCACGAGATCGACGGGTTCAGCTCGGCTGAGCTTGCCGAGATGCTCGGGATCGCGGAACCGACCGTTCGGTGGACCTTGCACGCGGCAAGGAAGCGGCTCCGCGCGGATCTCGAGACCTGGAAGAAGGAGCGTGACGATGACTGACGAGATGATGGAGCCGCTCGAGCCGGACCCGGAGCTGGGGCGCGCCTGGCGTGCGGCCCTCGGGGACACGCCGACGACCGACTGGCTCGCGCTCGAGGCTCGCGTCACCGAAGCCGCCCGCTTCCGGCTGCGCGCCCGGCGCCCGGCCGGATGGCGGACTACCGCCGCACGGTGGGCGCGCGTGGCCATTCCCGCGGGACTGGCCGCGAGCGCGCTGCTCGGCGCCGGACTCGCCTGGCGGGCAAGCGATGAGGCCGTGGTGCTCGAGGATATCGTGGCCACCGCCGCGGTGGATGCGCTCCCGTCCGACCTCGCCTCCCTCGGCGGGGAGTCGCTCGTCTATGCGCTGCTCGTGGAGGGGGAGTAGATGACGCGTCTCGATCGGGGATCGCTCGTGGCGGCGGCCGTCATGGTCGTGATGCTCCTGCTGGGAGTCGTTTCAGGCGTCGCGCTCGACCGCTGGGTGCTGCGGCCCGACCGTGCGCACGTCATGGGGCGCCCCGGTGGCATGGCGCGCGAGCGATTCGATCCGGCGCGCGCCCGGAGCAGATTCTCGGGTCAGCTCGCACGCGAGCTGGGCCTCTCGGCGGACCAGCGCATCGTGGTGGACAGTCTCCTGCGCCTGCAGCAGGTCCGGGCCCGCGCCGTCATGCGCGAAGCCCAGCCCCGGCTGCGGGAAGTGACGGCCGAAACCGAGCGGGCCATCCGCGCGGTCCTGACGGAAGACCAGTGGAATCGCTGGCAGGAACTTCGACGCGAGCGCGGCGCGCGCCGCCCTCCGCCTCGCTGACGTCAACCCCAGCGGCGCCGCGCGCCGGGAGCCTCGCTGATGCTGTTCGGACGCAGCCGCACGATGTCATCTCCAGCACTCTCCATGATCCTTCTCCTGGCCGGCTGTGGAGCGGAAGA
>JBLNHD010000037.1:0-2755 GCA_050268825.1 Gemmatimonadota bacterium | reverse complement strand
AGAATAGTTCAAGAGCCACAGGCTGGAATATTAACGACAAAGAAGGGGGTTTTCAATACAATACTAGCTTTGAAGAACAAGAAACTTCACCTGGTTTAGTTTTTGTAGAAGGCGGAACTTTTACAAAAGGTAGAGTTCAAGATGACGTTATGCATGATTGGAATAATACCCCAACACAGCAACACGTGCAGTCTTTCTACATGGATGAAACCGAAGTTACCAATATGATGTATTTAGAGTACCTAGATTGGATCAAAAGAGTTTATCCACCCTCCGATGAAAATTTTAGAGCTATTTATCATGGGGCTTTGCCAGACACATTGGTTTGGAGAAACCGTTTACCGCCCCGGGCCGCGTGGAGTTCAGCGTCCGCGATACCGGGCGGGGAATCCCGCCGCACAACATGGCAACCCTGTACGAGCCCTTCCGCCGCCGCCAGCGCGAGGGCGAATACGCCTTTTCCGGCTCGGGCCTGGGCCTCTCGATCTGTCGCAAGCTGGTCGAAGCGATGGGCTCGAAACTCGAGGTCGAAACGGCGGCCGGGCAGGGCACCCGCTTCCATTTCGTGCTCGACCTGCCCGTGGCGGGACACGCCGGGGATCTCTGACCCTACCAGCAGGGCCGCTCCCGGCCTACATTTAGCCCGCATTCCGTAGTTCGACGGAATGCGCCGCAGGACGCCGCCGCATGGTCGTGGCGGGGGCGGTCGGTGCACCGACGGGATCGGTGGCGCCGGCCTGCCTCCCGCTCCGAGTGCGGCGGCGGACGCGGCCGCGATCAACCCGCCGGCCCGCCCGGCGCTCTGCGGCCCCTTCGCTCCGGCGCGGGAGGTGCGCGAGCGCCCGACGCCGCCGGCCGCACCCGAGTCCTTCGTGACCTACCCGCATTTGCGTCCCGGCCGCGCGGCCGAGCTGTCGCTGCACGCCCCCAACGCCGCCCTTCTCATCGACTTCGACAATGTGACGCTGGGGATCCGCTCGGATCTCACCAAGGAGCTCCGCACGCTCCTCAACAGCGACATCATCAAGGGGAAGGTGGCCGTCCAGCGCGCCTACGCCGACTGGCGGCGCTACCCGCAGTACATCGTCCCGCTTTCCGAGTCCTCGATCGACCTGATCTTCGCGCCCGCCTTCGGCACCAGCAAGAAGAACGCGACCGACATCCGCCTCGCCATCGACGCGATCGAGCTCGTCTTCACGCGGCCCGAGATCGGCACGTTCATCATCATGTCGGGCGACAGCGATTTCTCGACGATGGTGATCAAGCTCAAGGAGTACGGGAAGTACGTCATCGGGGTCGGCATCCGCGAATCGGCGAGCGACCTGCTGATCCAGAACTGTGACGAGTACTACTCGTACAGCGACCTCGCGGGCCTCTCGAAGGAAGGGGACACGCCGTCCATCCAGCGCGATCCCTGGGAGCTCGTCGGTGAGGCGATCCAGCAGATGGCGCGCAACGGTGACGTGATGCGCTCGGATCGCCTGAAGCAGGTGATGCAGCAGATCGATTCGAGTTTCGACGAGCGCAATGCCGGATTCAGCCGCTTCAGCAAGTTCGTCGTCGAGGCGGGCCAGAAGGGACTCATCCAGGTCACCAAGCTCGAGAACGGGCAGTACGAGGTGGCGCCGCCGGGGCCGAAGTCCGGCCGCGCCGATCGCGCGGAGCCGGCGCGCGCCGCGGAACCCGGCGCCGCGCCGCGCCGCGAGGGCCGTGAAGGGCGTGACGGTCGCGATGAGTCGCGCGGGCGGGGCCGCGGCCGCGGGCGGGGGCGGGGCCGCGAGCGCGAGGAGTCGCGAGAGGCGCCGCCTGCCGCACCGGCGCGCCGCCCCGAGGGAACGCTCACGCTGGCGCGCGCCTTCCAGCTCATGACCGAAGCGCTCGGCGAATTCCCGGCGCCCGTGTCGGCGGAGCAGCTGCGCGGCCGCATGGCCGCACTGCATGGTCGCGAGGACCCGCTCCTCGAGTCGGGCCGGTTTGCCCGTCTGCTCCGCCAGGCGAACGATGCCGAAGTGGCTGATGTGCGGAAGGTCGGGGAAGAGGATTACGAAGTGTCGCTGCATCGCGGTCGCGGCGCGCCGGCGCCGGCGCAGCGGTCGCAAGCACCGGCAGCCGCAACGGAGAGGCCAGCCGAGCCCGCCACGGGCAACGGCGCCGCTCCCGCACCGGGCGCGGCGGCGGAGCAGGCGCCCGCAGCCCTGCGGTCGGGGCTGCGGTTCCGGCGTGGCTCGCGAGCACCCATGCGGACGGGCGAGATTCCGCTGATCGGGGTCGTGAGCATGGAACCGGTCGAGCCCGCCAGGCCGGTGGCGCCAGCTGCCCCGGCCGAACACCCTGCCGCAGAGGAAACCGCCGCGCCGAGCCCCAGGCGGGCGCGCAAGCCCGCGGCGCGCGGCAAGTCGGCGAAGGCCCCGAAGGTGGCCACGGCGATGGAATCGGCCCCCGCGGCTCCCGACGCGAAGCCAGAGGGCAAGCCCGCCCGAAAGCGCGCGCGGCCCAAGGCCAAGAAGCCGGAATGAGCGGCGGACGACGGGCAGCCACGCTGCCCGTTCGTTTTTTTGCGCGCCCGGCGGAGGTCGTCGCGCGCGAGCTCATCGGGACGGTGATGCGATCCACGGTCGGGGGCGTGGTCACTGCGGGCATCATCGTCGAGACCGAAGCGTACCTCGGTGAGGTCGATCCGGCGTCCCACGGCTATCTCGGCCGCCGCAACGCCCGGAACGCCGCGATCTTCGGACCACCGGCCTCGTGGTACGTC
>JBLNHD010000036.1:0-11611 GCA_050268825.1 Gemmatimonadota bacterium | reverse complement strand
GACCCACTTGGGGTGGTCGTGGCCGCATTCGGTGCAGCGATAGACGGACCGCGCCCGTGCCATCACTACTCGGCCTCCTCCCGCGCGGAGAAGTTGTCGAACCGCGTGTACTCCCGGCTGAACCGCAGCTGGACGTCTCCGGTGGGGCCGTTCCGGTTCTTCGAGAGCATCACCTCCGCCACGCCGCGCTTCGATTCATCCTCCCGGTCGTAGTATTCGGGCCGGTGGATGAAGAGGACCAGGTCGGCGTCCTGCTCGATGGCACCGGAATCGCGCAGGTCGGAAAGGATCGGCTTGCGCTCGCCGCCGCGCTGTTCCGAGGCGCGCGAGAGCTGCGACAGCGCGATGACCGGGATCTCGAGTTCGCGCGCCAGCGCCTTGAGCGAGCGGGAAATGTCCGAGATCTCCTGCACGCGGTTCTCCGAGTACTCCGGGCTGCGCATGAGCTGCAGGTAGTCCACGACGACGAGCCGGATGTCGTTCTCCGCCTTGAGGCGGCGCGCCTTCGAGCGCATCTCGAGCAGCGTGAGCGCCGGGGTATCGTCGATCCAGATGGGGCAGCTCTGCAGGATCCCCGCCGCGCGCGCGAGCTGGGTGAAGTCGAAATCCCGGAGGCTGCCCTGGCGCACGCGCTGGCTGTCCACCCGCGCCATGGCCGTGAGCATGCGGTGGACCAGCGACTCCTTCGACATTTCCAGCGAGAAGATGGCCACCCCCTGGCCCTCGAGCGACGCGTTGGACGCCACATTGAGGCAGAACGCCGTCTTGCCCATCGAGGGACGCGCCGCGACGATGACGAGCTCGGACGGCTGGAACCCCGACGTCAGCGCATCCAAATCTGTGAAACCGCTCGGCACACCGGTAATCGCCTTGCCGCTCTTCTGGAGCGTTTCGATGCGCTCCATCGTCGGCCAGAGCATCTCCTTGATGCGCGTGAACCCCTCGTCGCCGCGCTGCTGCGAGATCTGGAAGATCCGCGACTCGGCGCTGTCGAGCAGCTCGCCGGCGGTGGACTTCCCGTCGTACGCCTCGGTGACGATCGCCGTGGCGCCTTCGATGAGCCGGCGGAGGATCGCCTTGTCCTTCACGATCCGGGCGTGGAACTCGAGATTCGCGGCGGTCGGGACCGCGTCCACCAGCTCGCCGAGGTACTCGAGCCCGCCGGCAGCATCGAGCTCGCCCCGGCGCATCAGCTCGTCGCGCAGCGTGATGTGGTCGATGACGGTCCGCCGCTCGGTCAGCGCCGCCATGGCGCGGAAGAGCCGCCGGTGCGCCTCGCGATAGAACATGCTGTCGTCGAGCAGCTCGGACGCGCGGAGCGCCGCGTCCTGATCGAGCAGCATCGCCCCCAGAACCGCCTGCTCCGCTTCCGCGCTCCAGGGCGCCGCGCGGCCTACGTAGGCGTCAACGTTCGAGTAGCTGTCTGGCGATACGGACGTCATCCCAGGTGGGCTTCTTCCAGTCAGGGTTGCGGAGCAGCGCGGCCGGATGATAGGTCGCGATCAGCGGAATGCCGTCGTACGTGTGGACCTGGCCGCGCAGCTTGCCGAGGCTCTGCTTCACGCCCAGGAGGGCTTCCGCGGCGGTGCCCCCGAGCGTGAGGATGACCTTCGGCCGGATCAGGGCGAGCTGCCGGTGCAGGTACGGGATGCACGCCGCGATCTCGTCGGGCAGCGGCTTCCGATTCTGCGGGGGCCGGCACTTCACCACGTTGCAGATGAACACGTCGTCGCGCCTCAGGTCCACCGCCCCGAGAATGTCCTCGAGGAGCCGCCCGGCAGCACCGACGAAGGGCCGGCCCGTTTCGTCCTCGGTCGCACCGGGCCCCTCGCCGATCAGGACCAGATCGGCGTTCGGATTGCCCTCTCCCGGCACGGCATTGGTGCGCTGGGGACAGAGATCGCAACAGTACGTCGCGCGGATCCTTTTCGCGACCTTCTCGAGCGAATCGAGCCCGGCAAGCGGATCGCCCACGAGCGGCACCTCGGGTGCTTCCACCGCGAGGCCGGCGCCGGGGATCGCGGGCGCGCCCTTCCGCCATTTCCCGTCGGCCGTCCCGAGCACCGCCCGCCCCTTTGTGCCCATGTTCCCCTCCTCGACGGTCCCGGCGTCCGGTCCCGGCAGCTCCGGCAGGACCACTTCCCGGCCGCCGAGCTCCGCCTGCTGCCGGAGATACCGCTCCCTGTCAGTGGCCAACGCGCTTCTCCACCTCGTCGAGCAAGGCGTCGGCTACCTCCCGCTTCCGCAGCAGGGGAACGTCCACACGGGATCCGTCCCGGCCCAGGATGGTGACGCGGTTGGTCTCGGTCTCGAACCCGGCCCCGGGCTCCTGCGCATCGTTCACGACGATCAGGTCCAGCGCCTTCCGCTCGAGCTTGGCGCGACCGCGGGCGATCGCATCGCCCGTCTCCAGCGCGAAGCCGACGATGACACTCCCCGGGCGGCGCACATCCACCGTTCCGGCGAGAATGTCCCGGGTCGGCTCGAGCTCGATGGCCGGGGGCTTGCCGTCGCGCGGGATCTTCGCGGCCGCTGACCGGGCCGGCCGATAATCCGCCGGCGCCGCCGCCATGATCAGGACGTCCGCGGCGGGAAGTGCGGCGCGCACCGCTGCCTCCAGCTCGGCGGTGGACTCGACCCGCTGCAGCTCGACGTCGGACGGCGCAGGCAGCGCGCTCGGGCCGGTCACCAATAGTACATCCGCGCCTCGCGCCGAGGCGGCCTCGGCGATCGCGTACCCCATCCGGCCGCTCGACCGGTTGGTGATCACGCGAACGGGGTCGATCGACTCGCGGGTCGGCCCGGCGGTGACCAGCACGCGCCGTCCGGCCAGCGCGGAGTCCCGCGCGAGGAGCCGGGTCGCACGCGCGAGAATGGCCTCGGGCTCGGACATCCGGCCCGGACGGTCCGAGGGTCCTTCCGCGAGCGCCCCGATCTCCGGGCCGATCGCATGGAAGCCGCGGCGCGCCAGCAGCGCGAGATTCGTCGCCGTCGGCTCCGCTGCGTACATCGCGTCGTTCATCGCCGGCGCGAGCAGCACCGGCGCCGTGCTCGCGAGCAGCATCGTCGTCAGGAAATCGTCGGCCATCCCCTGCGCCACGCGGGCGATGAGGTGCGCCGTGGCCGGCGCGACGATGACGAGGTCGGCGCCCTGCCCGAGGCGCACGTGCGCGAGCGCCCCGTCCCGGCTCCAGAGAGAGCTCAGGACGGGGCGCCCGGTAAGTGCCTCGAACGCGAGTGGCCGCACGAACTCCGCGGCTGCCTCGGTCAGCACGGCGTCGACGAGCGCGCCGGCTTCGGTGAGCCGGCGCGCGAGGACGCAGCTCTTGTAGCATGCGATCCCGCCGGACACGCCGAGGACGACGCGCCGGCCCCGCCAGGCGCTCACGCCTCGGAGCGGCGGCGGCGCAGCAGCTTGTAGTTGAGATCTCCGCCCACGAGCGACTCGAGCGCCCGGGTCGTGAGCTTCTCCTCGCCCTGGACCGCGGCGCGGAGGGCGTCCTTCGGGAACTCGTTCAGGTAGCGGGCGAACTTCGCCGCGACGAGCACGCCGAGATACTTGTTGCCCGCCTGCTGGGCGACTTCCCTGGGTGTGGTGATGCGCATGGTGTGGCTTCCTCTCCGTTGGTTCTCAGCCCCCGGCGATGCGGGCCGCTTCCTCGATCACTTCCTGCCGGAGCCGCTCGATCCCGCCGATCAGCCTCCGCTGGCGCGTCACGCGGCGCCCTTCCGCTTCGATGATGGCCGCCACGTTCGAGACCGCGGCGATGAGATCATCGTTGATGATCACGTAGTCGTACTCGGTGACGGCGGCGAGCTCGTCGGCGGCCAGTTCCACGCGCTGGCGGCGCTTGGCCGGCGTTTCGGTGGCCCGCCGTCCCAGCCGCTCGACGAGCACCGCCGCGGACGGCGGGAGCACGAACACGTGCACCGAATCGGGGGCGCTCTGGCGCACCTGGCGCGCCCCGTTGACCTCGATGTCGAGGATGGCGATGCGCCCCTCGGCAAAGAGCCGGTCCACCTCCTGGCGCAGCGTGCCGTAGAGCTCGCCGTTGTACGTGGCCCACTCGATGAACTCGCCGGCGTCCACCCGGCGGCGGAACTCGTCGCGCGAGAGGAAGTGGTAGTCCACCCCGTCCTGCTCGCCGGATCGCATCGGGCGCGTCGTGGCGGAAACCGAGTAGCCGAGATCCTCGCGCCCCTGCAACAGCCGCCGCGCGATCGTCGTCTTCCCGCCCCCGGAGGGCGAGGACAGCACGAGCAGGAACGGCTTCACTGGAGATTCTCCAGCTGCTCGCGGAACTTCTCGAGCTCTCCCTTCATGGCGATGACATGCTGCGTGATGGCCGCGTCGTTCGCCTTGGCTCCCATCGTGTTCACTTCGCGCCCGAGCTCCTGGGCCAGGAAGCCGAGCTGCTTGCCGGATGCCGCCTCGGCGCCGAGGGCCGCTTCACAGGCGGCGAGGTGCGCGCCGAACCGGACGAGCTCCTCGGTGATGTCGAGCTTGTCGGCCAGGAACGCGAGCTCCTGCGCCACACGCTGCTCGTCCACCTGCCGCCCATCGAGCAGCTCGGCGACCGCCGCGCGCAAGCGATCGCGTTCGCGCACGACCCGGAGCGGCGCGCGCTCGGCGATCCCGGCCGCGCCGTCGGCCAGCAGCGCCAGGCGGTGCCGCAGCTCGGCCGCCAGCGCCGCGCCCTCCCGCAGGCGCATGGCCCGGCACTCCGCAGCCGCCTCCGCCACGATCGGCTCGATCTCGCTCCAGGCGATGCCGCTCTCGTCGGCGCGGTCCCACCGGAGCACGTCCGGCTGCCGGGCCACGAGATCGAGGTCCACGCTCCCGCCCAGCCCGGCGGCCGCCTGCAGCTCGCGGAGGCGGTCGGCGATGGCACGCGCGCGATCCACATCCACCGTGAGCATCACCGCCCGGTCCGCCGCCTCGAGCCACCGCACCGAGAGCGCAACGTGACCGCGCTCGAACTCGCGCCGCAGCCGCTCGCGGAACTCCGCCTCGAGCGGCGCGAGGTCCCCGGGAAGCTTCGGCGCAAAGTTGAAGTACCGGTGATTGACGGTCCGGAGCTCGACGCGGAGCCGTCCGGGGCCCACCGGACCCTCGGCCGCGCCGAAGCCGGTCATGCTTTGCGGCAAGGCAACTCCCGGTTTCGGGAAAGCTGGGAAAGTTAATCGCGACGGGGACTTGGGGGTAGGTGCGAAGGCAGCCGAGCGGAGAGCCAGCGGAGGTGTCTTCCCTGCGTCAGTTCACGAATCCCCACCGGACCCCGAACAGGCCCGAATAGCGAGGAACACGATACCCCGGGACGTACCCTTCCACGGTGTTGCCCAGATTGCGGCTCTCCCAGAACAGCGAGAAGCTGTCGATCTGCAGGCGCACGAGGCTCCGCAGGAATCGCGCGGCGGGAAGCACCACCGCGGTGCCGGTGGCATCGCGCCCGATGATTCCGCTCTCCCAGCCCTCCACGCCAAGCTCGAGCTTGAGGTCGAACGATCCGCTGCGGAAGGTCCGCAGGAACTTGGACCGGATGGTGCCGGTGAGATGGTAATGCCGCGGGGGAACGCCGTCCGGCGCCGATCCGGTCGGATTGCTGAAGGAGCCCTGCACGGAGATCCAGTCGAGCGGAGCGAGCCGGCCGGAGAGTGTCACCCATTCGGTCTCGCCGAGCGGTGCAAGCGAGGCGATCCCGGGAAATGGCTGGTACGGCAGCGGCACGAACCCCCCGGTGCGCGCGAATGACGCCTCCACGTTGATCCACCGGAGAGTCCACCCGACCGTCCCTTCCATCTCGTTCAGATCCTGGGGTGTCGAGGCCTCGATCGCCGGCTCGGGAACGTACTTGCCGGTCCGGAACGAACCGGAAGCCGCAAGCCCGCCAGGAAGCGCAATGCCCGCACGGAGCCCGGCCCAGCGTGACGTGCGATCTTCGTCGTGGCTCCGGTACACGCCTTCCCCGCCGAGGGTGAGAAGCGGGACGGGTGTCCACGACGCGGAAGCGGTGAGGTCCAACGGCGTCCAGCGCGTGCTGTAGCGCGCCGCGGCCCGGGCCGCCCAGGTGGTGCCCCGCACCGACGCTCCTGCTGCCGCCTGCCCGATCCGGTGCAGCACGCCCGCGCTGTCGAATGCGGTTCGCATGTACGCCAGGTCGAGGCGCGGTCCGAGCCCGGCCTCGCTCCCGCCAATGAAGACACGCGCCTGGAAATCGCCGCGGCCTCCCTCGTACCGCTCGCCGGCGATGACGCCGTCGGAGAACGCGTCGCGATCCGCCGAGGCGCCGACGTACTGCAGCTGCGCGCCGAACCGGGCAGTCGGCACGAAGCTGAGCTGCCCCCAGAACTGCGTGTTCTTGTATTCACCGAGGGAGCCGACGGGCGCCGGCACCTTCAGGTAGTCGGCGCCGGCGGCGAAGCCGAATCCCGAGAGGAACCGCCGTTCGATCGACGCCTGGTACGTGGCCTCCTTTTTCGGCCCCGCCCCGAGCACGACGTGGGAAGCCGCGGCGAGGCGATCGTGCCGGCGCGTGAAGAGGTGCACGCGAACGAGCCCCGGCCATCGCTCCACCTCGATCCGCTCGAGGAGCGCGAGCGGCACGAGCGCCGCGTCGACAGACAGGCTGTCGGGACCCGCGGGCAGATAGGGCATCCCGTCGAGGTAGTACTCGGCGGCGGCCGTGCCGCGGCCCCGGAAGTTGGCGTGCTCCGGCCGGCCGATCCCGCCGCCGCGCCACAGGTACACGCCCGGCACGCGCGCCACGACGTCGCCGACCGTCAGCGCGCCGGACGCATCGATCGAGTCGCGGGGAAAGACGAGCCGCGTGAGCGGCGGCTGCGGCCCCTCCGCCACCATGCGCGGCATGATCGGCACGACGACGTTCGCCTCCGCCTGCATCCGCCGGAACGCGTCGGCCGAATCGCGGGCCTCGGCGGTGTCGGGCTGCTGGGGGAGGTCGATCACCTGCGCAGCGGCGACTGCGGGAAGGAGCAGGAGCCCCAGGGCCGCCGCAGCGAGGCTAGTGCGCACGAGCCAGCACGAACTCGCTGAAAAGCCGGACGCCCACACCGGTGGGCCCCTTGACCCGCATGGGATCCTCGCGATCGCTGTACGCCGTTCCCGCGATGTCGAGATGGGCCCAGGGAAAACCGTCCACGAACTCGCGCAGGAACCACGCCGCCGAGATGCTGCCGGCCGGCCGGCCGCCGCTGTTCTTCATGTCGGCGATGTCCGACTTGATGAGGTCGCGGAACTCGTCCCACAGCGGCAGGGGCCAGATCCGTTCGCCCGCGCGATCGGCCGCGGCCCGGAGCTCCTCGATCAGCCCATCGTCGGTGCCCATTACGCCGGCGGCGACGTGCCCCAGCGCGATGACGATGGCCCCGGTCAGCGTCGCGGCATCGACGACGCACGCCGGCTGGTAGCGGCGCGCGTAGGAGAGCGCATCGGCGAGGAGGAGGCGTCCTTCGGCGTCGGTGTTCACCACCTCGATCGTCTTGCCGTAGTGACTGCGGACCACGTCTCCGGGACGATACGCCGAGCCGGACAGCATGTTCTCCGCGCTCGGAATCAGCCCGACCACCCGTACCTTCGGCTTGAGCCGCCCGAGCATTTCGAACGTGCCGAGCACCGCCGCGGCGCCCGACATGTCGAACTTCATGTCTTCCATCGACTGGGCCGGCTTGATGGAGATGCCGCCGCTGTCGAAGGTGACGCCCTTCCCGATGAGCACGACCGGCGCGCCCTCGGCGCCAGCATATTCGAGCGCGATGAAGCGTGGCTCTTCCGCGCTCCCCTGCGCCACTGCGAGCAGCGCGCCCATCTTTTCCGCCACGATCGCCGCGCGGTCGAGCACGGTCACGCCGATGCCGTGCCGCCGCGCCAGCGCTTCCGCTTCGCGGCCGAGGAAGCTCGGCGTGCATTCGTTGCCCGGCAGGACCTGGATGCCGCGCGCAAGCGCCTGTCCGGCGGCAATCGCCGCGCCCCTCCGATGCCCCGCCTCGACGTCCGCACCGCCCGCAGAAACGAGAATGCGGACCCGCTCGAGCTGGGGCCGCGCATCCTCCGGCGGACGCTTGAGCGCGGTGTACTGCCAGGCTCCGAAGGGCAGCCCCTCTGCCGCCGCGCGGACGACGGCGCCGCCGCCGGCAGCGCCGTGGGCCTCGGGGACCGCCCAGAACGCTGCTTCCGTCACGCCGAGATTCTTCGCGCGCTTGGCCGCGGCGGCCGCCGCGCGCCGGATCGCCGGGGCCGGGTCGCCCGTCACCTTCCCCATCCCCACGAGCAGCACCTTGGCGGCGGGGCCGTCCGGATAGATGATGGCGATCTCGTCGCGCTTGCCCGTGAAGTCGCCGGTCGCGTACAGGCGCGTGAGCGCGCCGCCGGCCCGCTGGTCGACGTCGGCAAGCGATCGGGGCAGCTCGCCCTGGGGAACGGCGAGCAGCAGGAGCGGCGTGGTGTGCGAGGCGGGCGCCTCGACGAGAACGGCGGTCTCGAGGGACATCGGTGCCCGGGATCGGGGAAGCGTCGGGTCAGCGCAGAGCGGCAAAGCTAACCGCGCCGGGAAAGGCCGGGCAACCGGCGGAGCCCGTGCGACGGCGGCATCAGCGGCGCACGACGCGCCACTCGCCGGACGTGCGCTCCGCCCCGCGCTCGCCGCTCGTCTCGTACGTCCCGGCGATGGTGTCCGCACGCATGGTGCCGAGGAAGCGCGTGAGCAGCGTGCAATCGCAGTCGGGCGAGTGATACGGATCGAGTTCGCCGCTCACGCGGCCTTCGGCCACGCGGACGAAGCGGATCGTGAGCAGCTGGGTCGTCGGGATCGACGCTTCGGATACGCTCGCGTCGTGGGCGCGGTGCAGCGGCCGGTTGCTGCCCCGGGGCGTCATGGCCACGTCGCCCGTTGCGGTGTGGCTGTCGGCCCTGACCTCGAACACGATGCTTCCACTGCGGCCGGCCCCGCCGCCCCAGTACTCGCCGGACCAGGAGCCGTCGAGCGTCGCGAAATCGGCCTCGGTGCCGACGACGGTCACGGGCGGGGGGGATCCGGCGCAGGCCAGCGCGATCGTGAACGCAATCGGCAGGACGGCTCGCATCGAAGACCTCCAGTGAAGGGAAAGGCTCAACTTACGCGGGTGCAGCAGCTTCCGCCGTGGACGTGCGGAGTCGCCTGAAGGTGCGCATGGCCGCGATCCCGAACGCCGGGCCCAGCGCGAGCACGGGAAACGCCCAGGCCCACCCGGCCTGCTCGGCGATGCGCGGCACCAGCTGGATGGTGACCGTGGTCAGCAGGAAACCGAGCGAGAGCTGCAGCGTCAGGGCCGTGCCGACCGCATGCGCCGGGGCTTCCTCCGTGACGAGCGCGCTGAACTGCGCGCTGTCCGCGATGACCGCCATGCCCCATACGAGCGCGATCGGCGCGAGGATCCAGAAGCTCTGCGCAAAGGCGAGCCCGATGCCAAGCGCACAGCTTCCGCTGAGCGCGAGCGCCCCGATCACGAGGCGCTCGCGCCCGTAACGGTCCGCGATCCACCCGCCGGCGACGCAGGCGATGCCCCCGGCCGCGATCACCGCGAACGCCAGGGCGCGGACCCCGCCGGGCGATACGACGGCGCCGCCAGTGGCCGCATGCGCAGCGGCGCTCGCAGCCAGGAACGTCGCGATCCAGGTCCAGAAGCAGTACAGCTCCCACATGTGCCCCAGATAGCTCGCGGTCACGAGCCGTACCGGGCGGCAGCGCAGCACCTCGCCGGTGAGGCGCCACGAGAAGGAGCGCCGGGGAAAGGCGTGCGGGCCCTCGCGGTAGGCGGCCAGCACCAGGACGGCCGCCGCGGCACTCAGCAGCGACGTCGTCACGATCACGCTTCGCGCATCGGCGCCGCCGAGCGCATCGATCAGGTACGGCAGCGCCTTGCCGATCGTGAGCGCGCCGACGATCACCCCGATCGCGAGCCCGCGCCCGAGGCGGAACCAGGTGGCCGCCATCTTCATCGCCGGGGGATAGACGCCGGCCAGGAGCGCGCCGGTCAGGAAGCGGAGGAGGAGCGCCCCGCCGAACGAGCCGACGGCGAGGAGACCGAGATTGGCGAGCGCCGCGAGCAAGGCGCTCGCGGCGAAGTAGGTCCGGGATGGGACGATATCCGCGAGATTGAGCACCGCAGCCGCGAGCGTGCCTGCGACGAACCCGAGCTGCACGGCCGACGTCAGCCATCCCGTCTGGCCGGGAGAGAGCGACCACCGCCCCGCCAGCTCGGGCGCGATGGCCGTGGCCGCGAACCAGAGCGACATGCCGAGCAGTTCCGCCAGCCCGATGACGGCGAGCATGCGCCAGCGGCCGGCGGCTTCCTCAGCGGAGGGCATCGGCCGCGGTGCTCGCTGCTTCCCACGCGGCCAGCGCGCGGTCGAGCTGTGTGCGTGCCACCTCGAGCTCCCGGCCGAGCCGCACCGCTTCATCGGCCCCGCCGTCGCGCTGATAGAGCGCAGGATCCTCCAGCTGGCGCGTGATGGCGGCGACGCGCTCCTCGCACGCGGCGACTTCCGCCTCCGCCGCCTCGAGCTCCCGCTGCGCCGTGCGCGCGGCGTGCTGCACGTCCTTGCGCGGGTCCGCGGCGGCGCGCACCTGCTTCCGTTCGCGCACCCGCCGCAGCGCTTCCTCTTCCGTGGCGGCAACGCGGGCGGCATGCAGGCGCTCCGCGCTCACGGCTTCCCACTCGCCGAACGTGCCAGGGAAGTCGGTGATGCGGCGCTCGTGCAGCACCCAGACGCGCGTGACGAGCGCGCGGAGCAGGGCGCGGTCGTGGCTCACGAGCAGCACGGTGCCGTCGAAGTCCTCGATCGCGTCCTCGAGCGCCTCGATCGACTCCACGTCGAGATGGTTGGTCGGCTCGTCGAACACGAGGAGGTTCGCGCCCTCGAGCATCATGAGGGCCAGCGCCATGCGCGCACGCTCGCCCCCCGAGAGCGACCCGGCGCTCCGGAGCACCGAATCGCCGGAGAACCCGAAGCGGCCGAGGTGCCCCTGCACCGGGCCGCGCCCCCATGCGGGACGGCGATCGGCGATGATGTCGTAGAGCGACTCGCTCTGCGGCACCTGCGCCAGGTCCTGCCGGTAGTGCGACACCCGGACCGAGTCCGGGATCCTGATCTCCCCGGCCTCCGGACGCCGCTCGCCGACCAGCGTGCGAAGCAGCGTCGACTTCCCAGCGCCATTCGGACCGATGAGGCCGACCACTTCGCCACGCTGGACGCGGGCGCTGAACCGGTCGAGGAGGACCCGGTCGCCGATCGCGATCCGCACCTGCTCCGCGACGAGCACCTGGTCCCCGCCGCGCTCGCCGGCTTCGAACCGGACCGCCATCGCGCCCGCATCGCCGGGCGGCGGGCTCAGCCGCGCCACGCGGGAGAGCCGCCGGCGGCGCCCCTTTGCCTGCGCGCTGTTGCCGCCGGCGATGTTCCGGCGGATGAAGTCCTCCTCCGATTCGATGACCTTCCGCTGTTTCTCGTAGGCGCGCTGCTGCGAGAGGCGCCGCTCGGTGCGCTGGGCCACGAAGGCGCCGTACGAGCCGTCGTACGGCACCGCGGTCCGCGCCTCCACGTGCAGGATGTGGT
>JBLNHD010000035.1:0-4839 GCA_050268825.1 Gemmatimonadota bacterium | reverse complement strand
TCGTCGTGCTTCAGAATCTCTCGGACCGGGACTACGTCGGCTCGGTGACGATCAACGGGTTCAACGGGCGCGTCTTCGAGCCCGCGCCCGGGCGCCATCTCGTGGTGGGGCTCGAAGGGCGTGTTTCCATCCTGCCCTGAGCGGCACCCGCGACGCTGCGTTACGGCGCTTCGCCGGCCCGGTGCAGGACCCGCCGCACGGCAGTCACCAGGTCATCCGGGGCGACCGGCTTCTGGAGGTATCGTCCGTCCTCGGCCGTGCCGACGATGTCGGAGAGCGCCTCGCGCGGATGGCCCGACATCCAGAGAATCGGCAGATCGGGATCGATCGCCGCCAGGCGCTGACCCAGCTCCCGCCCACCCATCACCGGCATGACGACGTCACTCACCACGAGGTCGAACCGCGGTGCGGTCTCCACGATCTGGAGCGCCTCCCGCCCCTGACGCGCGCGCTGGACCTGAAAGCCCGCCTGCTCGAGCGAGCGCGCCGCCACTTCCCGCACGAGATCCTCGTCGTCCACCACCAGCACGCGGGCGGTGATGCTCTGGCTGCCCGAGGCGCGATCATGGGCCGGCGCCGCGGGCTGGGGCGGCGCCGAGAGGGGGAGATAGATCGTGAACGTCGTGCCCTTGCCCGGGGTGCTCCGGACCTCGATGGCGCCGCGACTCTGGGTCACGATACCGTGCACGGTCGGCAGCCCGAGTCCGGTTCCCTCGCCAATTCCCTTTGTGGTGAAGAACGGCTCGAAGATCTGCGGGAGGTCGGTCGGGTCGATGCCCACGCCGGAATCCGAGACGGAGAGCACCGCGAACTCGCCCGGGTGAAGGTCGAATTCGTCGATCAGGGCGCGATCGGACGCGCCGAGGGTGCGGGTGCCGGTGCGCATCTCCAGGCGTCCGCCCCCGGGCATGGCATCCCGTGCATTGATCGCGAGGTTCATCACGACCTGCAGCATCTGGGCGGGATCCACCTGGACCCACTTGGTGCCCGGCGCGCGCTCGATCCGGATCTCGATGTTGCTGCCGATCAGCCGCTGCAGCATCGGCTGCATCTCGGCGACGGTGGTGTCCAGGTCCACCGTTTCGGGGGTGAGGACCTGCCGCCGGCTGAATGCGAGGAGCTGCCGCGTGAGGCTTGCCATGCGGTCGCCCGCGCGCTGGACCTGCTGGAGGTCTTCCCGGGCCGTCGGCCCCAGGTTGGGGTCGCGCGCGACGAAATCGGCGAAGCCGCGGAGCGCGTGAAGCTGGTTGTTGAAATCGTGCGCCAGTCCGCCGGCCACGCGGCCGATCGCTTCCATCTTGGCGGCCTGGCGCAGCTGCTGCTCCGCCCGCCGCCGCTCCGTCACATCGCGCTTGATCGAGGCCGCCCCGACGATCTTCCCGCTCCGGTCGCGCACCGGGGAGACGGACAGCTCGATCGTGATCCGGGCGCCGCCCTTCCCGATACGTTCCGTTTCGATGCGCGCGATCCGCTCGCCGCGGGAGACCCGCTCGATGACCCGGCGCTCCTCCTCGTGCCGCTCCGGCGGGATCAGCCGGAGGATCGACGATCCGATCATCTCCGCGGCGGCGTACCCGAAAATCCGCTCGGCGCCCTCGTTCCAGCTCATGATCGTGCCATCGAGTCCCTTGCTCACGATCGCGTCATCCGAGGATTGCACGATCGCCGCGAGGCGCGCGTTCGCGATCTCCGCCTCGCGCCGTTCGTCGATGTCGACCACCGATGCGACGTAGCCGAGGAAGGCCCCGGCGTCGTCGACCCGCGCAGCGGCGGAATCGAGGACCCAGCGGTAAAGGCCGTCGGCCCGGCGCAGGCGGTACTCGAGGCGCACCGCCTTCCGCTGGTCCCGTGCCGCCTTCACTTCCGCCTCGACCCGCTGCCGGTCGTCCGGGTGGATGGCATCGAGCCAGCCGGCGCCGTGGGCTTCGGCGCTCGACTGCCCGGTGAAATCGAACCAGGGGCGATTGAAGTAGTTGGAATGACCCTCGGCATCCGTGACCCGCATGATGACCGGGGCATGGTCCGCCATGTTGCGGAAGCGCGCCTCGCTTTCACGGAGCGCGCGCTCCGCTCGGCGGCTCTCCGTGACGTCCATGTGATAGGCGATCAGCGCGGGCCCGTCGGCGAGCTCGAGCTGCACGACTTCCATGTGCACGTCGGCCCGCGACCCGTCCCGGCGAAGGGCCACGTAATCGTAGGCGTGCGGCACGGACTCGCCGCGCAGGCGGCGCACCATCCGCTCCCGCACCAGATCCCGGCTCTCGGGCGCTACGACGTCGAGGGTGGCGCGCCCTTCGAGCTCATCGCGCGATCCGTAGCCGAAGATCCGGACGGCCGCCAGGTTCACGTAGCGCAGCACGCCATCGCGGGTAATGGTCACCCCGACAGGCGATTGCTCGATGAGCGGGAGGCCCTCGAAGATCCGGGTCAGCCCGCTGGCGTCGGTCAGCTTGGAGGACATTGAGGTGAAGATTCGCCGCCCCGGGGCCGAGTGCAAGGGTCCCGCCGGCCGTCAGCTTGCGGCGCTGCGCTCCTGCGGCGGGTCCCCGGCCGCGGCCTCCTGGGCAATGATGAGACGACGGGCCTCCGGCCCGAGGAGGGGAAGCTTCCGGCGGAAGGCCAGCGCGCCCGCAATGCTGCACGTGCCGCCCAGCGCGATCGTCGCCGGCGCGCCGAACCGCTCGGCGAGGAGTCCGGCGAGCAGCGCCCCGAAGGGCGCCATTCCCATGAACATCATCGAGTACACGGCCATGACGCGGCCGCGGAGCCGATCGGGGACCATCGACTGAATCAGGGTGTTCGACGAGGACATCTGGATCATCATGGCGAAGCCGACGGGGAGGAGGAGCACGACCGACAGCCAGAACCAGCGCGAGAGCGAGAAGAGGATGAGGCTCACGCCGAAGCCGCCGGCAGCAAGCGCAACCCAGCGTCCGAGCCCGCGGACGGAGCCGCGCCGCGCCAGGAGGAGTGCCCCCGTGAGCGCACCGGCGCCGGACGCACCCATGAGCGTTCCGAGGCCGCTCGCGCCGACACCGAGCACGCCCGCCGCCATCACGGGCATGAGCACGGCGTACGGCATTCCGGTGAGGCTCACGAGGCCGAGGAGGAGGAGCAGCGCCCGCACTGGCCCCGTGCCGGCCGCAAACCGGAAGCCCTCCGCCGCCTCGGCGAAGGCAGAGCCGGACCGAGGCTCTCGCCGCGGGATGGGGCGCCGAATGGCCACGAGTCCCCCCAGCACCGCCACGTACGAAATGCCGTTGGCCAGGAAGCACCAGCCCTCCCCGACCGCCGCGACCACGATGCCGGCAATGGCCGGACCCACGATCCGCGCCCCGTTGAACATCGACGAATTGAGGGCGATGGCGTTGACCAGGTCCTGCCGCGCCACGAGCTCGGTGACGAACGCCTGCCGCGTCGGGATGTCGAATCCGTTGACCACGCCGAGGAGCGCCGCAATCGCCGCGACGTGCCAGACCTCGATGTGGCTCGAAAGCGTCAGCCCCCCGAGTGCCAGGGCCAGCACCATCGAAACGGTCTGGGTCACGAGCAGGATCCGGCGGCGGTCGTGACGATCGGCCACGAGTCCGCCGACCGGCGCGAGCAGGAACACCGGAATCTGGCCGGCAAAGCCGACGGCGCCGAGCAGGACCGGGGAGCCGGTCAGCCGGTAGACGAGCCACGACTGTGCCACCGACTGCATCCAAGTCCCGATCAGCGAGATCAGCTGCCCGGAAATGAAGAGCCGGTAGTTCCGGTGGTTGAGCGCCCGGAGCATGCCGGGGATGCGCCGTCGGGGCAGGCCTTCCTCCTTGTGGCGGGCGTGCGCTCCGGAAGGTAGCACTGCGCAGCGGAAGCCCATCCTGCGTGAGCGGCGTCACGCGCCGCTCACGTGTCGTTTCGTATCTTCTGCGCGATGCAACCCCGATTCAGCGACCGCTTTGCCTGGGGTGCGGGCCTCTTTGCCGGCGCCGCGCTGCTGCTGCTCGCGTGGATGGTCCGCGACGTGCTCCTCCTCGGCTTTGCCGGGATCCTCCTCGGGCTCGTGTTTCGCGCGCCCGCCGAGTGGCTCGCGGCGCGCACGCCGCTCCCGCACGGGGTGGCGGTGATCGTCGTGATCCTCGGGCTGTTCGGGCTGCTCGCCGCGGTGTTCGTCCTGCGCGGCGCCGATATCCGTAATCAGGCCAACCAGCTCCGCGAGCGGATCCCGCGCGCGGCCGAGCAGCTGCAGGCCGAGCTGGAACGGACCGAGATCGGCCGCGAGGTCGTGCGCAACGTGCCCGAGCCGGCGGAGCTGCTTCCCGACTCGGCCGGGGCGGTCCAGCGTGCCACCGGTGCCGTGACCCGGACCTTCGCCTTCCTCGCGAACGTGCTCATCGTCCTCTTCCTCGGCATCGTCTTCGCGCTCACCCCTCGCGTCTATACGGAGAACGTGCTGCGCCTCGTGCCGGTGGCGCGGCGCGCGCGCGCCGAGGCCTTGCTCCGCGAGCTGGGGCACACGCTGCGCTGGTGGCTGCTGGGCCGCCTCATTTCGATGTCGGCCATCGGCGTGCTCACCTGGATCGGCCTCGCGGTGCTGGACGTTCCGCTCGCCTTCGTGCTCGCGCTGATCGCCGCGCTGCTCAGCTTCGTGCCCAACATCGGCCCGCTCGTCTCGGCGGTGCCTGCCGTCCTGCTCGGGCTCGTCGAGGGACCGGAAAAGGCGCTCATGGTGGCGCTGCTCTATCTTGCGGTGCAGGCGATCGAGAGCTGGCTCCTCGATCCCGTCATCGACCGGAAGACCATCTATCTTCCACCGGCCCTCACCGTCCTGGCTCAGCTCGCGATGGCGGTGATCGC
>JBLNHD010000034.1:0-6810 GCA_050268825.1 Gemmatimonadota bacterium | reverse complement strand
GGAGAGCCTGGCTTCCACCGCTCTTGCACGCGCGGCCATTTCGTCGCGCGCGAGCACCCAGTCAGGGCGCTGGCAGATGTAGGCCCAGCTGCGGATCGCGGCGATGCGTCCCTGCAACGTGTCGATGTCGCCCTCGGTCCGGTCGAGCTCGGCGATCCGTCCCGCGACGTAGTCAGCCCCCAGGTGCTCGCCCGCATCGCGTCGCTCGACGCGTCCGAGCTCGAGGCCGCGCACACGGCGATTCTCGGTCGCAAGGCGGGCGCGCTCACGGAGGCGTCGAAGCAGATTCCGGCGCTGCCGCCCGACCAGCGGCGGGGCTTCGGCGCGGCGGTGAACCAGCTCAAGGCCGCCTTCGAACAGGCTTTCGCATCCCGGCGCGCGGAGCTCGCCGAGGAAGCGCGGCGCCGGGAGCTCGCCGGGATCGACCTGACGATGCCGGCGCGGCACCGCTGGATCGGGAACGCCCACCCCGTTACCACGGTCATCGACGAGATCACGGACATCTTCCGCGGACTCGGTTTCGTCGTGGCCGTTGGTCCGGAAGTCGAGACCGAGTGGTACAACTTCCACGCGCTCAATTTCCCGGCCAACCACCCCGCAATGGACATGCACGACACGCTCTACGTCGATGCCGCGCCGGTGCCCGGTGATCGAGGCGGTCGCCAGCTGCTCCGGACGCATACTTCGCCGGTGCAGATCCGCGAGCTGCTCGCGCAAACGCCGCCCGTGCGCGTCGTGATTCCCGGCATGTCCTACCGCAACGACCCGTTCGATCCGTCGCACGCGCCGGCGTTCCACCAGATCGAGGGCCTCGCGGTGGACGAGGGTATCTCGTTCGTGGACCTGAAGGCCACGCTGGTCCACTTCGCCCGCCGCTTCTTCGGGGAGTCCACGCAGACGCGCTTCCGGCCGTCGTATTTCCCGTTCACCGAGCCCTCCGCGGAGATGGACGTCGAGTGCCAGCTATGCCACGGGACCGGCTGTCCCGCGTGCAAGGGCACCGGCTGGATGGAAATCCTCGGCTGTGGAATGGTGCATCCCGTGGTCCTCGAGAACTGCGGGCTCGACGCGGAGCGCTATACCGGGTTCGCCTTCGGCATGGGGCCCGCGCGCGTTGCCATGCTGCGCTACGGGATCACCGACATCCGCTATCTGTACGAAGGAGACATGCGGTTCCTCGGGAGTCTCCGATGAACGTGAGCCGCCGCTGGCTCGAGGCCTTCCTGCGTCGTCCGCTCGACGCCCGGGATGTCGCCAATCGCCTGGCCATGCTCGGTGCCCCGGTGGATGCCATCGAGCCCCTGCACGCGGACCTCGGTGCCATCCGCGTGGCCCTCGTCGAAGACGTGCGCCAGCACCCGAACGCCGACCGCCTGCGTGTCTGCACGGTGAACGACGGGTCGGACGTGCGCCTCAACGTGGTCTGCGGCGCCGCCAACGTCACCGCCGGCAGGAAGTACCCCTTCGCGCCGGTCGGCTCGACGGTGCCGGGCCGTCCGCCGAAGAAGCCGGCGCTCACGCTCGATCGCCGGAAGATCCGTGGCGAGGTCTCGGAAGGCATGCTCTGCTCCCTCGAGGAGCTCGGCTTCGAGCCGCAGGGCGACGGCATCTGGGAGCTCGACACCGAGGCCCCACCGGGCACGCCGCTGCTCGAGGCGCTGCCGCTCGCCGACGACCGGCTCGTCGTGGACGTCACCGCAAACCGGCCCGACCTCCTTGGCCACAAGGGTGTCGCGCGCGAGCTGGCCGCTTCGTACGGCATTCCGTTCCGGCTTCCCGTCATTCCGGGTGCGGTGGACATCGACGTTCCACCCAGCCGCCGGATCGCGGAATCGGGCGGGGCCGGGCACTCGGGGACGGTGACCGGCGGTGTCCGCGTCGCGATCGAGGATCCGGAGGGCTGCGCACGGTTTCACGCGGCCGTCATTCGCGACGTGCGCGTGGGCCCGTCGCCCGACTGGCTGGTGCAGCGACTCGAGGCCGCCGGCGTGCGCTCGATCAACAATGTGGTGGATGCGACGAACTACGTGATGCTCGAGTTCGCGCAGCCGATGCATGCCTATGACATGGCGCGGTTGCACGGGCCTGCGGTCATTGCGCGGCGCGGCCGCACCGGCGAGACGCTGGTGACGCTGGACGGAGTCGAGCGGACGGTGACGGCCGAGATGACCGTGATCGCGGACGAGGCCGGTGTCATCGGCGTCGGTGGCGTGATGGGCGGCGCGGGCACCGAAGTAAGCGAGGGCACCACCGACGTCTTCCTTGAATGCGCCTGGTTCGAGCCCGGCCGGATCCGCGGCACCCGATCGACGCTCGGGCTCAGCACCGATGCGAGCTATCGCTTCGAGCGGGGCGTGGACCTCTGGAACGCGGCGGAGCCGTTCCGGCGCTGCATCGAGCTGGTCCTGACGCTCGCAGGCGGGACCATCGCCGACGCGCCGGCCGATCTCTGGCCTCACGTCACGCATCCGCCGCGGATCTTCCTCCGGCTTGCGCGCGTGGCTCAGGTTCTCGGCGTCGAGCTGCCGCTGCACGCGGTCGAGAAGCACCTCGTGTCGATCGGTGCCACCGTGGTGTCGAAGCCCGAGGACGGGCGGATCGCCGTCGATGTGCCGGGGTGGCGGCCCGACCTGACCGCCGAGATCGACCTCGTCGAAGAGGTGGCACGGCGCGAAGGGTACGACGCATTCCCATCGGAGTTGCGCGGGTTCCGCCCAGGGAGCGCACCCGATGCGCCCATCGTGGCAGTCGCCGAACGGGTGCGCGGGCGCCTCATCGCCGAGGGCCTGCTCGAGGCCATGACGCTGCCGATGGTCGCCGAATCGGGTAACGGAATCCGGCTGCTCAATCCGGTGTCCGAGGAGCACGGCACGCTCCGCACGCGGCTGCTGCCGAGTCTCGTGCGGCAGGTGGAACTCAACTGGAGCCGCCGCGAGCGGGACGTACGCCTCTTCGAGGTCGGCGCTGCGTTCGTACGGGCCGACGCGGGGACATTACCCCACGAGTCGCAGCGGGTCGCGGCGGTGCTGACCGGCTCGCGTGCCCCGGAGCACTGGACCGGGGCGGCGCCCGATTTCGATCAGTGGGACCTCAAGGCTCTGTTCGAGTCCGCGGCGGCGGTGGCGGCGCCGGGCGCCACGATCGCGCCCGATGGCGAGGGATGGGTCGCGCGGAATGCCGAGGGGCGCGCCATCGGCACGGCGGGGCCGCTCGCGGCGGACGCGCCACCCTGGGCGGCGCCGGTGTTCGGCCTCGAGCTCGAGCTCGACCTGGCCCCGCGCGCGGCGGTGAAGTTCGTGCCGCGGGCGGCAACCCCGTCGTCCGAGCGGGATGTGACGCTGCTCGTGCCGGATGGGATCGCCGCGGGGGAGCTGGCGCGGGTGCTGTCCAGCGGGGGCGTGACGGTGCTAGAATCCGTGCGTATCGTCAATGCATATCGCGGGGAGCGCGTCCCGGAGGGCACGCGGAGCGTGACCTTCCGCCTGACCTTCCGCGCTCCCGATCGTACGCTCGAGGCGGCGGAAATCGACAGTGCGGAGGCGCATCTGCTCCTCCTGCTGGAGCGCGAAACCGGCGTGCGCCGCCGGGAGCAGTGAACCGCGGGAGGATGAACGTGGCCTACGCCTACGAACGACCCGACGTCAAGGCGCTCGACGAGCTGGAGCAGCTGGCGCGGCACATGCTCGATGAGCTGGCGGGCTGGCGCCGCCGCTGCCTCAAGGCCGAGGCGGAGCTGCAGGAGCTCCGGTCCGTCGGCGGCGGGGCGGGGCCCGATCTGCTCAAGGCCCGGCAACGCCTGGCCGAGCTGGAGGCCGAGAACAAGGCCCTCCGGCAGCGCGTGGATACCGCGCGGGACCGGGTGCGCGGGCTGATGGGACGACTCTCGTTTCTCGAGCAGGGGAGTGACGCATCGTGAGCTCGCCCAAGAATGCCGTGCGTGTCGTGATCGGCGGTGAGGAGTTCGCCGTGCGGTCGGAGCTGCCTCCCGAATACACGCGCGAAGTCGCCGCCTATCTCGATGCCGCGCTGAAACGGGTGCGCGACTCGATGCCCTCCGTGGAAACGCACAAGGCCACGGTGCTCGCGGCCCTCTCGGTGACGGACGAGCTCTTCCAGGCGCGCCGCGGCGACCGGGACATCACCGCGCGGCTCAACGCGCTCTCGGGCGAGTTCCGCCGGCTCCTCCCTCCGGCCAAGCGCGGCGGCCGGGGGGCGGAATGAGCCAGACCCTCGTCGTCGCCATCGCGAGCGGGCTCGCGGCCGGGCTGCTCGCGGCCATGATCTTCATGGCGGTCTATATCCGGCGGCAGCGGGAGGCCGCGACCGGCATTCTCGCCGAAGCGAAGGCGGACGCCGAGCGGGTGCGAGGCGATGCAGCGCGGCAGGCGGAGTCGCTGCGCGCGGAGTCGGCGCTCGCGGCCAAGGAGCTGGCCCTGAAGGCGCGCGAGGACGCGGACCGCGAGCTGCAGCGGCGGCGCGAGGAATTCGAGCGTCTCGAGCGGCGCACCGAGGAGCGCGGCCGCGCCCTGGACCGCAAGCTGGAGGAAACGGCGGCACGCGACCGCGAGTTCACCCGCCGCGAGGAATCGTGCGCCAAGCGCGAGGAAGACCTCCGGGCGCGCGAGGCCGCGGCCGACCGACTGGCGCAGGAGCAGCGCGCCAGGCTCGAGCGCATCGCCGGCCTGACGGCGGAGGAGGCCCGGCGCGAGATCCTGCAGCGGGTCGAGGACGAGGCCCGCGGCCAGGCCAGCGCGCTGGCCCGCGACATCAAGGAACAGGCGCGCAAGTCGGCCGACCGTGAGGCCCGCCGCATCATCTCGATGGCGGTGCAGCGCCTCGCCGCCGAGCACACGTCGGAAACGACCGTCTCCGCCGTGACGCTGCCGAGCGACGAGATGAAAGGCCGGATCATCGGGCGCGAGGGGCGGAACATCCGCGCCTTCGAGACGGCAACGGGCGTCGACGTGATCATCGACGACACCCCGGACACGGTGGTCATCTCCTGCTTCGACCCGATTCGCCGCGAGGTGGCGCGCCGGGCACTCGAGCTTCTCATCGTGGACGGGCGCATCCACCCGGGACGCATCGAGGAGATCGTCGAGAAGTGCCGGCGGGAGCTCGAGGTCCAGCTCGTGGACCTCGGCGAGCAGGCCGCGTTCGAAACCGGGATCAACGGCCTCCATCCCGAGATGATCAAGCTCATCGGGCGCATGCGCTATCGCACCTCCTACGGGCAGAACATCCTGGACCACTCGAAGGAAGTGGCGTGGCTCGCGGGCATGATGGCCGCGGAGCTCCACGCGGACGTGGCCCTGGCCAAGCGAGGCGGGCTGCTGCACGACGTGGGGAAGGTGCTCACGCACGATACCGAGGGGACCCACGTCGAGCTGGGGGTGGAAGTGGCACGGAAGTACGGCGAAAGTACGGCGGTCATCAACTGCATCGAGGCGCACCACGACGACGTGCCGCACGAGAGCACCGAGTCGGTACTGGTCCAGGCCGCCGACGCCATCAGCGGCGCTCGCCCCGGGGCGCGCCGCGAGGCGTTCGAGACCTACGTGAAGCGGCTCACGAAGCTCGAGGAGATCGCGAATGGCTTTGCCGGCGTGGAGAAGAGCAGCGTGATCCAGGCGGGGCGCGAGATCCGCGTGGTGGTGACCCCCGAGCGCGTGGACGACGCCGGCGCCATCGTGCTCTCCGAATCGATCGCGAAGCGCATCGAGAACGAGCTGCAGTATCCGGGGCAGATCCGGGTCGTGGTCATCCGGGAGACGCGCGCGGTGGGGGTGGCGCGATGACGGCGCGCATCCTCGACGGCGTGCGGATCGGCAAGGAGATCCGTGCCGAGGTGGCCGCCGCGGTGGCGCGGATGGCGGGAACCGGCACGAAGCCGGGGCTCGCGGTCGTGATCGTCGGCGACGACCCGGCGAGCCGGGTGTACGTGCGCTCGAAGGGGCGCGCCTGCCTCGAAGCCGGGATGCACTCCGAGACGGTGGAGTATCCGGCGGCGGTGACGCAGGAGGAGCTCCTCGCGCAGATCGACCGCCTCAACGCCGATCCCGCCATTCACGGCATGCTCGTGCAGCTGCCGCTGCCGAAGCACATCGATACCGAGGCGGTGCTCCGCCGCATCGATCCCGCGAAGGACGTGGACGGCTTTCATCCGGTGAACGTCGGCAAGCTCATGATCGGCGATCCGACGGCCTTCCGCCCGGCGACACCCTATGGGGTCCAGCAGATGCTGATCCGCGAGGGGATCGAGACGAAAGGCGCGCACGCGGTGATCGTGGGGCGCTCGACGATCGTGGGGAAGCCGATGGCAGGGCTCCTGCTGCACGACGCGCCGGGCGGCAACGCGACGGTGACCGTCTGCCACTCCCGCTCGCGCGACCTGCCGTCGATCACGCGGACGGCGGACATCCTCGTCGTGGCCATCGGCAAGCCGGAATTCGTCACCGCGGACATGGTTCGCCCCGGCGCGGTGGTGATCGACGTCGGGATCAACCGGGTCAACGACGCGTCGCATCCCAAGGGGTACCGCCTCGTCGGAGACGTCGCCTATGGCCCGGTCGCAGAGCTTGCTTCCGCGATCACCCCGGTCCCTGGCGGCGTGGGACCGATGACGATCGCGATGCTGCTCCGGAATACCCTCCAGGCGGCGGAGCAGGCCAGGACCTGACGTCGATCCGTTGCTTGGGTGTCTGAACCGCAGAGGCGCAGAGGGTGCAGAGGCATCGGAGCCAGGTCGGGCTCCGATGCCCGAACTTTTCTGTCTTCCTGGCGGCTTCGATAGGTGCCGGGCGCCTGGCC
>JBLNHD010000033.1:0-5960 GCA_050268825.1 Gemmatimonadota bacterium | reverse complement strand
GGTAGCGGCGAATGAGGCCTTTCAGGAGGGCCTGGCAGCGGCGGCAGTGGGTGAGCGCTTCGGCGGCTTCCTCGGGGGGAAGGACGTGCTCGTCGGAGAGGAGGTCGAGGAGGTCCTCGGTCTCGACCGCAGAGGCGTACGCGATCATGAGGTAGTTTCGGCAGCGCGGTGTACGGCCGTAGGCGTAACCCTCCGCAATGTTGAGCTGGACCGAAAGGGAGGAGCGCTGCAACTGTGCAAACACGGCGCCCAGGTAGGGCTTCCACGTCCTGCGGGATGCGCGGAGGACCGCTCGCACGACCAGCCGCGCCGTCTGCCACGCAGCAAGGCTTCGATGGGGTGTCATGCGCAGACTCTACGCAAGCACCCCCTCACCGCCTTCCACCCTATCCCCGCAGACCGAACCAATCCCACGCGCTATCCTAGCGACCTCGCCACCTAACGACCCTCGCCACCTCGCTACCCCGCTACGTAGCCACCTAGCCACCCAGCTAACCCAGCTAACCCAGCTACCTAGCTACCTCGCTACCTCGCTACCTAGCTACCTCGCTACGCAGCCACCTAGCTCTCCCTCCCTCCCCCCTCCTACATTCCCCGCATGCCCCGCCCGCTCCTCGCTTGTCTGCTCCTCGCCGCGTGCACCGACCCCCAGGCGATTCCGTCGGCTGCCCTCGTGCCACGCGGCGATACGCTGCGGCTTCCGATCGTCGAGGCGACCGAAGGAGTCTGGCTCGGAGAAAGCCGCTACGCGGTGCTCTCGCCGGCCGACAACGCGGTTGCGCTCGTGGATCTCGCGGCGGGCAGCGTCCAGGTGCTCGGTCAGGCGTCGGGTGAGCTGCAGCATCCGACGAGCCTCTTCGCCCTCGACGACACGCTCTTCATCACCGACTGGGCCCGGCGCCGCGCCACGGCCTGGACCCGGGACGGCTCGCTTGCGCGGTCGATTCCCGCCATGGATGCGCTGCGCGGTGCGCTGCCGCGGGCGATCGACCGGCGTGGCGCGCTCTATTACGAGGTGCCGCCGATCGCGCGGCGGGACGGGAGCGGGAATCGCGACAGCGCGGCTGTCGTGCGGGTAGACCTGACGGGGCGGATCGACACCGTCGCGCGCCTGGCCCCGCTCGACATCGCGGAAGTGGCCGGCGAGCAGGGGCGCCGCTTCGAGCGCCGGATCTTCAGCGGAGACGACGAGTGGGGCGCGCTCCCGGACGGCACGCTCTGGGTGGCGCGGACCTACCAGAACCGGGTGGACTGGATCGACTCGTCCGGCGTGCGCGAAGGGGATCGGCTCGTGGACCGCGTGCTCGAGGTCACGCGCACCGACCGCGAGCGCTTCGTCGAGCGCTTCCCTCCCGAGCTGCGCGCCTCGGCGGAGCGGCTTCCCTATTCCCCGATCAAGCCGCCATTCGTGCGCGGCTTCTCGGTGCTGCCGGATGAGGTCTGGCTCGAGAAGAGCCGCTCGGTCTACGATTCGGCGCAGCTCTACCACCGCGTCGGCCGGGACGGCCGGCTGATCCGCGCGCTCCGCCTCGACGGCTGGGGCCGCGCCCTCGCCGCCTCCGACCGCCAGGCCCTCATCGTCCTCGCCGACTCGGTCGGAATCCGGGTGGTGGCGGGCGAAAGCGTCGACGTCGACGCCGGGAGCGCGGAGTAACCGGAGTGGCTTCGAGAGCACCGCGCGGGAAACGGATATCTCGTCAGGCCTGAGTCAACGGCAGCACACGAAAGCACGAAAAGGCGAAAGGCCCCGCAGGCATAAAACAACGCGCGCTCGATGCCGGCGTGTCGGGCGGAGCCGATCTGGCAGCGGAGCGTTTCGCGCTTTCGTGTTTTCGTGTGCCGCAGTTCAACCCGCCGTGCCGCGATTCCTGCCGCTCGAGCCCCTCCGCACCGCCGTGGTGCACGACGCTCCGCTAGTCGAGAATCGGCGGCGTGTCGTTCGGCGGCGTGTTGGGACCGGGGCGGTCGGTGCGGCGGCGGTCCCGGCGCTGGCCGGCTTCGTACCAGCGGCGGGTGACCTCGCCCGCGAGCTCGCGGTTGCCGAGGCCGAACGCGAGGCCCACCGCGAGGGCGACGGCGCCCAGGATCAGCGTGAACGCCGCCGTCACGATCTCCTCCGCGACGCCGACCTGCTGCAGCGCCATGAAGATCGCGATCAGGATGACGGCGCCCTTCGCGAGCTTGGCGAGCGTCGGCACGCCTTCGACCGAGCCGGCCGACGCGAGGATGAGCCCGCGCACGAATTCGCCCACGATCATCCCGAGGATCACGACGACGATCGCGGAGATGAGCGTCGGGATGTAGCCGAGCATCATCCCGAACATCTCGTTGATGCTCTCGAGCCCGAGCGCCGTGCTCGAGAGGAGGATCACGACGAGCATCACGAGCCAGAAGACGAGCTTGGCGAGCGTGCGGATCGGGTCGAGCCGCGATCCGGTCCGCCCCACGACCTCGTCGAGGCCGCCCGCCGCCGCCATCCGGTTGAAGTCCATCCGCTTGAGCGTGTCGTCCGCCCAGCGCTGCATCTGGCGCGCGAGGAAGTAGCCGGTCAGGAGGATGAGCAGTGCGCCGAAGAGCGCGGGCAGCACGCTGCCGATCTCGCTCGCGCCGATCCAGATCCGTTCCCACAGTTCGTTCACGACGACACCTCGATCACGAGTTTGCCCGACTGCTCTCCCACCGAGAGGAGCCGGAACGCTTCCACTGCCGATGCCAGCGGGAGCACGCGGTCCACGTGCGGCCGGAGCTTCCCGGCGTGCGCCAGCGCCACGATCTCGGCGAACTCCCGGCGCGAGCCCATCGTGGAGCCGAGCAGCGACCACTGGTGCCAGAAGAGCCGGCGCACGTCGATTTCCACCAGTGGCCCGCTCGTGGCGCCGCAGGTGACGAGCCGGCCACCGCGCGCGAGGCAGCGCTGCGACTGCTGCCACGTCTTCTCGCCGACGCTGTCGACGACCACCTGCGCGCCGCGCCGGCCGGTGATCCGCTTCACTTCCGCCGGCACGTCGTCGGTCGCGTGATTCACGACGTGGTCGGCGCCGAGGGCGCGCGCGAGCTCGAGCTTGGCGGGCGTGCTGCTCGTGGCGATCACGACGGCGCCGAGGTGCTTCGCGATCCGGATCGCGGCCTGGGACACCCCGCCCCCGGCGCCCCAGATCAGGACCGTCTCCCCCGCGGCGAGGCGCGCGCGCGTGGTGAGCATGCGCCAGGCCGTGAGCGTCGAGAGGGGAAACGCCGCCGCCTCCGCCCAGCTCATCCCGTCGGGCACCGGCGCCGCATTCACCGCCGGGATGACGACGTACTCGGCAATGGTGCCCGCCCGGTGCTCGCCGAGGATCGAGTAGCGGTCGCAGAGCGGATGGTCGCCACGCCGGCACGCCTCGCAGGCGCCGCACGAGACGCCGGGATCGAGCATGACACGATCGCCCGGGGCGAGGCCGGTCACAGCGGGTCCGACCGACTCGACCACGCCCGCGCCATCCGACCCGACCACGTGCGGCAGCGGGAGCGAGAACTTCGGAAGCCCGTTGGCTACGAAGATGTCGAGATGGTTGAGCGCGGCGGTCCGGATCCGCACACGGATCTCGTCGGGTGCGGCGATCTCCGGCTCGGCGACCTCGCGAAGCGCGAGATGCTCGATACCGCCGAGCGCGGTGAGCGTCAGCGCGCGCATGGGGGGACCGTCGCCATCAGGCCGCCATCAGGATTTCTGCACCATCAGAAGGACGGCGTGGCGACCTGCTCGCCCGGTGCGAAGCGGAGCGTGACCGGCGGGCCGCCGCCGACGAGCGACTGCACGACGAGCCGGTACTCGACGCGCGATCCGCTCCGGTCGAGCGCCCGCCCTGCCACGTAGGCGATGCGCGCGCCGTCAGCCGATGCCGCGAGCGCGACGATCGGGTCGGGCGACTCCAGCACCGTGACGACCCCATCGGGTCCGAGGCGCATGATCCGCGCGCCCCGCTCCCACGAGACGTAGAGGAGCGAGCCGTCGGGAAGCCAGCGCGGCAGCTGGTCGCGCGCGCTGCCGGTCGTGAGTCGCCGCTCGTTGCCGCCGTCCGCATCCATCCGGTAGATCTCGAGGTTCCCGTCGCGCGTGCTCGCGAACGCGATCGAGCGCCCATCGGCGGAAACCGACGGATTGCGCTGCGATCCCGGCGCGCTCGTGAGCACCCGGAGATCGCTTCCGTCCGGTGCGACGCTCGCGATCTGCGATCCGCCGGCCCGGTCCGCCGCGAAGAAGATGCGCGATCCGTCGGGCGCCCACGCCGGGGCGCTCTCGGCGCCCGGCTCGCTCGTGAGCCGGGTGACGTTGCCCCCGTCCGCATCCATCAGATAGAGGTCGAAGGAGCCGGCGCGGTTCGAGCTGAACGCGATGCGGCTCCGGTCGGGAGCGTACACGGCCTCGATGCTCGCGAAGCTGTCGGCGAGGAGCGGACGAAGCTCCGTCTCGCCGGGCATGAGCTGATGCACGCCGATGGCCCTCGGTGTCGCGCTGCCGCGGCTCGACGAGACGAGCAGCTCGCCGGTCACGAACACCTCTGCCGCAATGCTGCCCCCGTCCGGAGTCCGCGCGGCCACGGTGGCGCGACCGGGCTCGCGCGCCTCGATGCTGCCGTTGCTGTCGACGGTGACCGACGGCGCGGACGAGCTCCAGGCAAGCGCTGGTTCCAGCGGAATCGGCGTTCCCGACTCATCCACGAGCTCTGCCCGCAGCACGGCGCGCCCACCGCGCACGAGGCCCATGCGGGCGCGGTCGATACGGAGCGTGGCGGGGACCACTTCGACATTCCAGGTGGCCGGCTCGAAGCCTTCGAGCCGGGCGGTCAGCGAGACGGTTCCGGGGCCGCGGGCCTCGAGCAGGCCTGTTTCCCGCGTGTAGGTGGCGATCGACGAATCCGACAGCGTCCAGCCGATCGCCGCATCGGCAACGGGAGTGGAATCCGCGCCGAGTGCGCGGACGTCGAATCGGCGCGATGTCCCGGGCGCGAGGCGGATGGGGCCTCCACTCGCGCGTGGCGAGATGATGAGCGAATGGACCGGCTGGTGCACGAACACCTGCGTGCGCCCCGACATGCCGTAGCCGCCGACCGTTACTGTGGTGCTGCCCGGCGCGCGAGCGCGGAGCTCGCCACCGGCGCCCGGAATCACGATGGCCGTATCGCTCGACTCCCACACGAGCCCTGCCGCGAGTCGTCGCCCACCCTGCGCCGGAACCGTGACCACGAGGGTGTCGACGGCGCCGGGCGCGAGCGAGAGCCGTTCGCGCACCGTGAAGCGCGCGGTATCCACGGACACGAGAACGGTGTCTGCGGGTCCGCCGGGCACGCCCGCCTCGACGAGTGTCTGTCCCGGCCCTGCGGCGACCACGAGCCCGTCGCGGTCCACGGTTGCCACCTTCGGGTCCAGCGTTCGCCAGCGGACGCGCGCGCCGGCCGCAGGCGACCCGTCGGCGAGACTGAGCGTCAGGCCGAGCCGCGCCGGCTCGAGCGGGAGGAGCCAGACGGCACGCGGCTCGATCCTGACGGATGCCACGGGAACCCGCGGCGTGCCACCGGTCACCGTCACCGTCGCGCGAGCGATGAGCGAGTCAGCGCGCGCCACCACGTCCGCGGTGCCGCCCGCAACGCCGAGAACGGTTCCGTCGCGGGAGACCGTGGCCACCGTCGTGTCCGAGGAGGAGAACGAGATTCCTGCCGATGTGACCAGGTTTCCCTGCCTGTCGTACGCGGCGGCGTAGATCGCCTGGCGCTTTCCGGCTTCGATCGTGAGGCGGTCGGGGGTGAGCTGGAGTTCGACAGCCTGCGCATGGAGGCCGGCCGGCGCGGTCATGAGCACCGCGGAGAGGCCGAGACTCGATCGGGTGGCGACGCGCCTCCGGGCGGGGCGCCAATTATATAGGAAAGGGCGCGCCGGAAGGGCGCCGGCACCGGACGGGCCCGCGAATCTCGGTAAGTCGT
>JBLNHD010000032.1:0-10322 GCA_050268825.1 Gemmatimonadota bacterium | reverse complement strand
GTGCGGGCATGAGCGAGGGCAGCGCCTGCGCGAAGGAACCCTTCACGTCCGCGAGCCGGACCCGATCCTGCGGCCGGCGGGGGCCGGCGATGCTCGGCTCGACTGCTCCGAGATCGAGTTCCACGGTGTCGGTGAACTCCGGCTCCGGCGACGAGGCGGTGTGGAAGAGACCCTGCTCCTTCATGTAGGCCTCGACCAGGGCCACGCGCTCGGGCGGGCGGCCGGTGAAGCGGAGGTAGTTGAGCGTCACCTGATCCACCGGGAAGATGGCGCAGGTGGCGCCGTACTCGGGGGACATGTTGCCGATCGTCGCCCGGTCGGCGAGCGGGAGGTTGGAGAGCCCCGGCCCGTAGAACTCCACGAACTTGCCGACCACGCCCTTCTTGCGGAGGAGCTCGGTCACGGTCAGCACGAGATCGGTGGCGGTGGTCCCCTCGCGCAGTTCCCCCGAGAGCCGGAAGCCGATCACCTCGGGCACGAGCATGCTCACCGGCTGCCCGAGCATCGCCGCCTCCGCCTCGATGCCGCCGACGCCCCAGCCGAGCACGCCGAGGCCGTTCACCATGGGCGTATGCGAGTCGGTGCCGACCACGGTGTCGGGATAGGCCTGAACGACGCCGCCGGCGCCGGGGTTCTCGTCGGAGGTAAAGACGACGCGGGCGAGGTACTCGAGATTCACCTGGTGCACGATCCCGGTGTTGGGCGGCACGACCCGGAAATTGTCGAATGCCCGCTGCCCCCAGCGGAGAAAGGCGTAGCGCTCCCGGTTCCGGGCGTAGTCCAGCTCCTCGTTGAGCGCGAAGGCCTCGCGGGTGCCGAAGGCGTCGACCTGCACCGAGTGGTCCACGACGAGCTCGACCGGTTGCAGCGGATTGATGCGCCGCGGGTCGCCGCCGAGCGCCGCCATGGCGTCGCGCATTGCGGCGAGATCGACGACGGCGGGCACGCCGGTGAAGTCCTGGAGGAGCACCCGCGCCGGCGCGAAGGCGATCTCCCGCTCGCTCGTGGCACCCGGCCGCCAGCGCGCGAGCGACTCGATGTCGTCCCGCGTGACGATGACCCCGTCTTCCCGGCGGAGGAGGTTCTCCAGAAGGATCCGCAGCGAGTACGGAACCCGGCTCACATCCATCCCCTGCTCGCCCAGCGCGGGGAGCCGATGGATCTCGCAGGTCCGCCCGCCGACGGTCAATCCGGTGCGTGTTCCAAAGCTGTTCATTGCCCTCGTCTCCGGTGCCGGTGTTTACAATCGCAGCCGAAATGCCTACCGTACGTCAGTCCGCTACAACCTATTATAGGTGGTGAGGCGCGGCTGGCGCGGCTCGTGGGCTCCGTCTGCCTGGAGTAATACATGACATTCCCCGTGTCGGATCCGGTCCCGGAAGGGGCCGCCCGGTGCCTGGTCGTCGACGACGAGCCAGGCGTCAGACGTGCACTTACCCGACTCTTCCGGCAGCAGGGATTCGCCTGTCTCGAGGCGGCGTCCGGGCGCGAGGCGCTCGACCTTCTCGGTGAGCTCGGTGATGTGCCCCTCATCGTCTCGGACATGCGGATGCCCGAGCTCGACGGGATGGGACTCCTGCAGGAGGTCCGCCGCCTCCACCCCGACACTGCTGTCATCCTGCTGAGCGGCGCCACCGACACCGCCACGGCCGTCGAGTGCCTCCACCGCGGCGCTGCGGATTTCCTCGTCAAACCCGTCTCGCTCGACGAGCTGCAGGCGCGCGTGATCCGCGCGCTCGAGAAGCGGGCACTGGTCGCGCAGAACCGGTTCTACCAGGCCAACCTCGAGCGGCGCGTGCACGAGCAGGCGGAACGCATCCAGGAGCTCTTCCTGCAAGGCGTCCAGATGCTGGCGCGCGCGCTGGAAGCGAAGGATGCCTACACCCGCGGGCATTCGATCCGGGTGAGCCAGTACGCCGTGGCCACCGCCCGCCAGCTCGGCTTCGACCCGGTGGCCGTGGACCAGATCCGCCTGGGCGGGGAGCTGCACGACATCGGCAAGATCGGGACGCGGGAGGCGGTGCTGCACAAGCCGGGCTCGCTCACCGACGACGAGTTCGGCCAGATCCGCGAGCATCCCGCGCTCGGCGAGCAGATGCTCTCACCGCTCGCCCACGAGACGCCCTCGGTCCTTCGCTGCGTCCGCTCGCACCACGAACGCATCGACGGGCTCGGCTTCCCCGACGGCCTGGAAGGGGACGCCATTCCGATCGAGGCGCGCATCATCGCCGTGGCGGATACCTTCGACGCGATGACGACCCGGCGTCCCTATCGCGCCCCGTGGGCACCGGACGATGCGCTCATCGAGCTGGGGCGCGTGTCCGGCACTCAGCTCGATGGGCGTTGCGTCGATGCGTTCGCCTCCGCCTATCCGGAATGCGTCGGCCTCGTGCCCGCCGTCTGATCGTTCAGAGCAGTCCCCGCCGCTTGAGATGATGGTAGCCCTGCACCACCGCCTCGCCCGCGGCCCCGGGCGGGACGTCGAGCACGGTCACCCCCTGCCGGCGCATCACCTCCAGCGCCTCGTTCCGTGCCAGCATCAGCTCCTCCGCCGCCGCGCGCTCGAAGGCCGCCAGCTCCGACTGCGGGCGCGCCGAGGCGATGCGCTCGAGGGCCGGGTCGCGCAGCGTCACGGCCACCGGAAGATGACGTGGCCGCAGTGAGGCCGTCTGCGCCACCAGCGCCGCGCTGGCCGAGCGATCGATCACGTCGGTGAAGAGCACGGTGAGCGCGCGCTTCCGGCTGCGCGCCGCGAGATAGCGAAAGGCCGAAGGGTAGTCGCTCTCGACCAGGCGGCCTTCGACGGCCGCGAGCGCGGCGAGCACCGCCCGGAGACCGCGGCGGCCCCGGGCCGGCGGAGCGAACGCCTGTATGGTGTCGGCGAAGACGAGAATGCCGACATCGTCGTCGTGCTCGACCGCCGCGTGCGCGAGCCGCAGCGCCGCTTCGATGGCCGCTTCGATGCGCGGCACGCCATCGGACTCCGCGGTGAGCAGGCGCCCGGCGTCGAGAATCAGGAGGACCTGCTGCCGGCGCTCGTCCTCGAACACCCGCGCGATCGGCTTGCCACGCCGGGCCGTGGCCTTCCAGTCGATGATGCGCGTATCCTCGCCCGGAATCCATTCCCGGAGGCTCTCGAAGAGGCGCCCCTCGCCGGGGCGCCGGATCGTGCGGAGGCCGGCCTCGCGCCGCCGCGCGATCCGGTTCGGCAGCGCCCTGAGCGCCGCGCCCGCGAGCCGCGGGAAGACCGTCGCCTCCCACGGCGCCTCGATCCGGAGCTGCTGCCAGGCGAGCCCCCACGGCCCGAGCCGGCGTACGGCGATGCGCCCGCCGTGCCCGGTGCCGCGGCGCAGCGGCATCACATCGTAGCGTTCGTGATTCACGCCAGGAATGAGGCGCAGCGTGCGCGCCGGCAGGTCGGCCCCGCCGAGCGGCGGAGGAAAGTGCTCGCGGACGAGCACCTGCTGGACCCGGGTTCCCCCGAGCAGCCAGCGATAGGCGATCCCGAGCGGGCGGCCGACCGAGAAGGCGGGAGGCGGCTCCCGCGTGACCGCGAGCGTCGCCGCCCCTGCGCGCGCACCGTCCCAGCCGAAGAGCCCCGCCCAGACGACGCACGCGAGCAGGTAGGCGAGCACCGCGTCCGGCCAGAGCAGGGCGAGCGGGGCAAGGAGGCCGAGCGCCGCGGCCCCGGCAAGCCAGCGGCGCGTGGGGAGCATCACGACCTCGGCACCTCGACCCGCTCGATCATGGCGGCCAGCGCGGCGTCGGCGGACACGCCTTCGAGCTCGAGCTCGGGCGCCACGACCACGCGATGCCGGAGCACCGCGGGCGCCAGCACCTTCACGTCGTCCGGCGTCACGAAGGTCCGGCCGTCGAGCAGCGCGGTGGCCTGCGCCACCTTGAGGAGCGCGACCGTCGCGCGCGGGGACGCGCCGAGCGTGAGCGCCGGCGCCGAGCGCGTAGCGCGCACCAGCGCCGTGATGTACGCCGTGAGGCTCGGCTCAACCCGCACCCGGCGCGCGGCGCGCCGGAGGCTCGCGAGCCCCGCCGCATCGAGCGTCCGGGTCACGCCGAAGCTCCGGGGCTCATCGGCCTCGAAGCCCGCGAGCACGCGCGCCAGAATCCCCTGCTCCACCGCTTCGTCGGGGTACCCGAGCGCCACCTTGACGAGGAAGCGGTCGAGCTCGGCTTCGGGCAGGGGATACGTGCCCTCGAACTCGATCGGATTCTGCGTTGCGAAGACCGTAAAGGCATCGGGAAGTGCGTGGGAGGTCCCGTCGACGGTCACGCTCCGCTCCTGCATCGCCTCGAGCAGCGCCGCCTGCGTCTTTGCCGGCGCGCGATTGATCTCGTCCGCGAGGACCAGATCGCCGAAGATCGGTCCGGGGCGGAAAGTGAATTCGGAACTCGCGCCGAGGAGGTTCACGCCGGTCACATCGGAGGGCATGAGGTCGGGCGTGAACTGGATCCGCCGGAAGGTGAGCCCCAGCACCTGCGCCAGCGTGCGCACGAGGAGCGTTTTGGCGGTGCCCGGCACGCCCTCGAGGAGGATGTGGCCGCGCGCGACGAGGGCGGCGAACGCTTCGCGGATCGCCGCCGGCTGGCCCAGCACGACGCTCTCGAGCTGCGCGAGCACCGCCGCACCGGTGGCTGCCGCTGCCTGCGCCTCGTCGGTGGTTACGGTTTCAGGTCCTGCCACACATCCTCCACGGCGTTGGCGGCACGCAGGACGCCATTCGCATCGGCGCGACCGCGAGAGAGGGACTGGAGCGTCGCCACAGCGGTGCGCGACGCGGGAGTGGTGACACGCTCGGCCAGCCCGGTGAGCCACTCCCGCGCATCTCCGCGCAGGCGTTCGCCCGGGCGGGCAAGGCGGCGGCGCAATCCCCGGATGAGGAGCGCCACGGCCTCGTCGTGCCCGCGGGCGGCGGCGAGGGCGTTCGCGAGCGCACGCACGTGCTCGAGCGCGCTGCGCCGGCGGCGCGGGATCACGTGCCGCGCCGGACCGAAGCGGACCGCGGCTGCCAGCAGGGCGATGACCGCGACCGCGGCGAGATGAAGCACGGCCCATCCCCACGGCGACCGCACCAGCCACGCCCTGACCGCCGCGGCCATCCCGCCCCCCGGCCCGAACCCATGATGATACTCGTCCACGACCAGCCGTCGCGCCCGGCCGGCGACGAGGCCGAGCGCGAACTCGCCGGCGCCGCTCTCGCGGAGCGCGCGATTGGCGAAGAGGCCGCCGTCCGCCACGAGCGTCACGCTGCCTCCCGAGTCCGGGTAAAGCCGCAGCGCGACCGGCGCGCCCTCGAGCGTGGCGAGCAGCGTCTCGGCGCGCGCCGGGATCGGGCCGCAGGCGATGTCGGAGCCGTCGTCGAGGAGCGAGCGGCGTCGCGCCACCGAGTCCGGCAGCTGCAGCAGGCGCCCCCAGGTCTCGACGGTATCGCCGGCAACGAGCGCCGCCCGCCCTGACGTGGGCATCGGCGCGTACCCGTAACAGGCCATGGCGGAGGCGGTACCGCGGCCGGCAAGGATGAGCGAGCCGCCCGCCGCAACGACGCTGGTGAGCTCGAGTCCGTCGAGCGGCGAGAGCGCCGCGACCGGATCGAGCACGGCGTAGACGACGCCTCGCTCCGCGACGCCCACCGCAGCCAGCTCGCGGGTCCGCCCACGGTGGCGGCTGACGCGGATGCCGAGTCGTTCAGCCGCCTCGGCGTAGCCGCGCGCGCCGAAGGGCCCGGCGAGGTACGTCGACCGCCGCAGGTCCTCGTCCTCCGGCCGCGCGCCGCGCGAGCCCAGGGCCGTGACGATGAGTCCGAGCGTCGTGACGACCCCGACCGCGACCGCGAGCTCAGTGCGCGGGCGCATGCCACTCCCGCGCGGCGAGCGCGCGCCACGCCGCGTACTCCTCGGCGCCACATCCCGCGCCGCCGAAGGCGCAGCGGTACAGCGTGGTTACGAGCGACCCGAGCCGCCGGCGATCGTCGGGTGCCACCCGGGCATCGCGCCCGCACTCCGCGGGAGTCTTGCTCGGATGGTATCGGAGGAGACCGCGCTCCTCGAGCGTCAGCGCCACGCCCACGAACGCGAGCTGCAGCGCCTCGGCGTATCGCCCTTCGGCGGCAGCCCGGTCCGCGGCGGCCGAGTACCAGGCCGCATCCCTCCGCAGTGCGGGGGTGGGGGCCGCTGCGTCGGACGCCGGCTCAGCCGCCCCGCGCACGGTGCGCACGAGGAGCCAGGCGGCGTGGCCCACGATCGCGAGCAGCACGACGACCAGCCCCGCGACGAGCAGGCGGAAGAGCAGCGGATTCGCCTCCTGAAGTGACGCGAGCCATTCGAGAAGCCGGCGCCAGTAGCGCACGATCGCCGCTCCCGTCTCGTCCTCCGGGTGCCAGGCGTACAGGCCCGATGCGAACACCGAATCGAGCACGCTCCGGAGGGAGTCGGGGGTCTGCAGCATCAGCGGGGAGCCGGGAGCTCGGAGGCGAGGACTTCGAGGTCGTACCCCTCCTTGCGGACCCGCAGGTCGTAATAGAGCAGCGTGAGGACGCAGTACAGCAGCGGTGTGACGATGAGCGAGACCACCCCGATCACCGCGGTGAAGACGACGGCCATCGCGCGCGACTCGTCGCTGCCGACCATCCCGCCGATGATCCCGAGCGCGAACATCGGGAGCAGCACGATGACCATCACCACGAACAGCAGCCCGACGATGCGGAGCCGGAACCCCTTCGTGAGCTGCCAGGAGCGGCTCATGGCCCGCCCGGCCCGGATGTCCTCGAGTACGAGGGCCGGTGTCGCGATGGACAGGCCGGAGAAGACCGCGAAGGGCACCGCGAGCAGCGCGAGACCGAGGAGCACCAGCACGACGCCGCCGCCCGTGCTCGCGCCGCCGCCGCTGGCGCCGCCGAGGACCGCGAAGGCGCTTCCGGCGCCGATCACCAGGAGCGAGGGGAGCGCGGCGATCACGACCACGAATCCGACGCCGAGCGACAGCAGCATCACGTCGCCCATGCGCGGCACGGCCCGGCGGAGCGCGTCACCCGCGTCGAGGGGGCGGCCGAGATAGTTCTCCGAGATGATGTACGCCGTGGCCGCACTCGCGAGCGATCCGAGCACGAACGCCACGAGGTAGGTGGCGAACGTCGTGAGCGCGCCCGGAGAGGCGCTCGCGGCCGAATAGAGGTTCAGCAGCAGGGGCAGTGACGAGGTGATGACCTGCACGACCACCAGCGGCACGAAGAGCTGGCGGAACAGGCCGAACGCATGGTCGAGGATCTCGCCCATGGCCAGCGGCCTCAGCGTCACTGCATCCATGCGGGCCTCCTCCCTTCGGGTGTCGGTGGCATTTGGACTTCGGCCTGCGCCATCATACTATCGCTGCATGACCGCCCTGCAATCCGGCCGCCGGGATCTCCGCCAGCACCTCGAGGTGGAGACCCCGGAGCACGTAACGCTCGATTACGAGATCGCCGGTCTCGGCTCGCGTGCGGCGGCCGCCCTCCTCGACTTCCTCATCCTCGGCGGCCTCGCGCTCGCCGTGGCGCTGCTCCTGGTGCTCCTCGCGCGTGCGGGCATCTCGCCCGGCCGGCTCGGCAGCGCCGTGCTCGTGATGATCGGCTTCGCAGCGTGGTACGGCTACTTCACCTTCTTCGAAGGGCTCCGCCGGGGCCAGACCCCCGGGAAGCGCGCGCTCGGTCTCCGGGTCGTGGCCGATACCGGGCACGCGGTGACGCTCGGGGCAGCGGCGGTGCGGAACCTGCTCCGCCTCGCGGATTTCCTCCCGCCTCCCTATCTCGCCGGCGCCGTTCTCGTGGCGCTCCATCCGCGCGCCAAGCGGATCGGCGACCTGGTGGCGGGCACCGTCGTGGTCCGCGACCACCCCGAGGAGCGTCCGGCGAGAGCCGCGCCGCCGGCCGGAACGGACGCCCTCGCGGCACCCGCCCTGTCGGAGGAGGAGTTTCGCCTCCTGTCGGGATTCGCGGCGCGCGCCGGAGACCTGCCCGCCGACGCGCGCGCCCGGCTCGGTGCGAGCCTCGCCGCGCGCCTTGCCTCCGCCCTCGGCGAGGGCGGAGGCCCTTCGAGCGACGATCCCGTCGAGGCGCTGCTCGCGCTGCACGCGTCCGAAACCGAACGCCGGCGTGGAACCCTCGCCTCTCGCGGAGCCGCAGTCGGCGGGCTCGCCGAGCAGCTCGCAGCGCGCCAGCGCGAGCGCTGGGACGAGTTCGACGCGCTGGCGTCACGGGCCTCCGCGCGCGGTCTCGAGGCGCTCGCCCCGGCGGAGCTCCCCGACTTCGCCGCGCGGTACCGGGAAATCGCGGCGGACCTGGCGCGCCTTCGCACGTACCATGCGGCACCAGAGCTCGTTCGCCGCGTCGAGCGCCTCGTTGCCGCAGGGCATAATGCGCTCTACCGCGGCGACGGCCGGGGACTCGGAAAGATCTGGCGTGTGGTGGCGCAGGAGTGCCCCGGCGCGGTGATCGCAGCGCGTGCCTACGTGCTGGCCGCGTTCCTCGCATTCATCGTCCCCGGCGTCATCGGCTTCCGCCTGCTCCGGGAACGGCCGGAAATCGCCGCCGAGGTACTGCCCGACGTGCTGCTCGAGCGCGCCGAAGTCGGCGCGGGGCGCGTTGCCTCGGGCCAGGGCTTCGTCGAGGTCGAAACCGGCGCACGCCCGCTCGCCGCGTCGGGCATCATCGCCAACAATGTCCGCGTGGCCTTCTACTGCTTTGCCGGCGGCGCGTTCCTTGGCGTCGGATCGCTCTTCCTCCTGGCCTTCAACGGCCTGCAGCTCGGCGCGACCGCCGGGCACTTCACCAACGTCGGCCTCCTTGCCTACCTCGCGCAATTCATCGTGGGCCATGGCGCACTCGAGCTCTTTGCCATCTGGGTGGCCGGTGCCGCCGGGCTCCTCCTCGGCACGACGATCATCGCGCCCGGAACGCTGGCGCGTGGGGACGCGCTCGTTCTCGCGGGCCGTCGCGCCATCCGCATGGTGGGCGCGGCGGTGACCTGTCTTGTCGTTGCCGGGCTGATCGAGGGATTCGTCTCGACGAGCGAGCTGGGGTGGGCGGGGCGCGCGGCGGCGAGCGTCGTCAGCCTCCTTTTCCTGGCCGCCTATCTCGCCGCCGGTGCGCTTCACGAGCTGCGCGGGCGGCGGGCCTACTGACTCTCGCGAAGGAGCGAACGCATCCGGATGGCGAGGCCTTCGATTTCCCGCAGGCCGGCTACGGTCTCGGGATCGATCTGTGCCTCGTTGAGCAGGAGGAGCTGCGTCTCGGCCAGCAGGGCCGACAGCGGGTTGGAGAGGTCGTGGCGGAGCTTTCTGATGCGATCGGCTTCGGTCATCCGCTGCCTCAGCTGAGCGACCGGAACAGATCGCGGAAGTGATGGTCTCGCAGGCGCTGCACGCCCTGCCAGAGCTCGTCCTCGGTGTCCGCGCAGAAGATCTCCGCGGTCTCGCGCACCGCGAGCGGGGCATCGGTCTCCAGGAACGCGATCCGACCGCGCCACGCCCCGTCTTCGGCGAGCCGCACTGTCAGGGAAACGGTGATCTCGCGGTCGCCGAGGCGCAGCGGATCGAGCAGGTGCGAGACCGGTTCGCGCGGGTCGCGCGCAGGTGTGCGCACGCTCTGCAGGTTCATCGGGCGCGCCTCCAGCTGCGGTGACGATCAGGGGAGTCTCGCGTACCGCGAGACTCGTACAACATGATGAACGCGCGAGTGCGACGCAATCCTTTCCGCGCCGGTGCGCGGGCTCACACGCGGAACGGCGCGGGCACGAAGGTCAGGACGAAGACGGCGACGCACGCCCAGGCGATCCAGCGCCGGTTCGGCGGCACCGGCCGCTCGGGCGCGACGACCGACGGGTGCGTCCAGCGCCCGCCGCCGACCAGCAACGCCACGAGAGCCCAGATCCACCAGCTGGCCGAGAAGAAGCCCAGGACGAACAGGGCGAAGAGCGCCAGTCCGCCGAATGCCGCCTGCCGCCGGCCGGCCAGCGCATACAGCACGTGACCCCCGTCGAGCTGGCTCAGCGGCATCAGGTTGAGGCCGGTGACGAAGGCCCCGACCCAGCCGGCGAAGGCGGGCAGACTGAGCGCCACCGCCGCGGCGTCGGGGAAGAACCAGCGCCGGAGGCCCCAGGTGAGGAGCGAATCGCCGAGATAGATCTGGCGTCCCGCAAAGGTGACGAACTCACCGGGCGTCTCGGCGCCGAGCGACAGCCCCTCGGAGGTGGAGTAGCCCCAGACCAGCACGCCGATCGCGATGACGAACCCGGCCAGCGGCCCGGCGGCGCCGACGTCGAGCAGCTGGCGACGG
>JBLNHD010000031.1:0-5500 GCA_050268825.1 Gemmatimonadota bacterium | reverse complement strand
GACTTCCGGGGGCGGAACTGCGCGAAGCGGATCTGGAGTCGCTTCCGTGGGACGATGCGGCTTTCGATGCAGTCACTTCCGTGAATGCCGTCTTCTATGCCGCGGACATACCCGCCGCCGTTCGGGAGCTCGGGCGTGTCGCGCGCCCCGGCGGGCGGGTCGTGCTCACGGCATGGGGGTCGCCGGAGGAGTGTGAGTTCCTCGCGGGCTGGATTCCGGCGGTCGGGCCATTGATGCCTCCCCCGCCGCCGGGCGTGCCCCCCGGAAAGCCCGGGGCGCTGTCGGAGCCGGGCGCGCTGGCGGGGCTCCTCGAGGGGGCCGGGCTGCGCATCGTCGGCGAGGGACGTGTCGCGTGCCCATTCGTCTTTCCGGACCTCGAGGCCTCCTGGCGCACCAACGCCAGTGCCGGCGTCAACCAGCTTGCGATCAGACACAGCGGGGAGGCCGCGGTACGCACGGCCTTCGAGAGAATGGATCGGGCGCGCATGCGCGCGGACGGAACGATCCGTTACGAGAATACGTTTCTCTGGGTCGCTGGAGAACATGATGCGTGAGGAGCTACGTCAACCTCCTGTTGCGAGCTTCTGTGTCCGTCCTGGTCCCGGCGAGAAGACTCAGGCCTCATTTCTCGAGAATCGTATCTCATTGCTCGAGATCATATCTCGAGATCATATGATGAAAGAGGGACCGGGCTCTCTCCCGGTCCCTCCCCTGCCTGGCCGTCCGCTCAATCCGCGAACCGCTCGATCTTCCCCGCCTCTTCTCCCGGGACGATCAGCATCCTGTGATCCACCTTGACGCCGAACTTCCGGAGCCGGGCGAGCCACGCTTCCTTCGACTCGGAGGATGCGCCAGGCTCGTGGACGCCGACATCGTGCAGCACCACCCCGCGATTGCCGCGCTCGTGATACCGCCCGACATAGGTCCGCCCCGACGCACCGGCAACGATCACGGTGATGCCGTGCAGCTCCTCGCGCTCGCGGTGGAAGATGCCGGCAGCCGGATCAGACCCCGACACCGCAGTACTTGTCGAAGGCCTGCGTCAGCTCGGCCGCCACCGCCTGCGGGCTCCGGCCCTCGATCTGGTGACGATGGACGAAGTGCACCACCTCCCCGTCGCGGAGGAGCGCCATCGAGGGCGAGGAGGGCTGATAGTCGCTGAAGTACTGGCGCGCGCGCGCCGTGGCATCCACGTCCTGCCCGGCAAAGACAGTGACCACTTCCTGCGGGCGCGCGGCATGCTGGAGCGCGAGTGCGAGGCCCGGACGGGCGTTCGCAGCGGCACAGCCGCACACCGAGTTGACGAAGACGAGCATCGTGCCCTTCTGGTCGCCGATCGCGGCATCGACGTCGGCAGGCGTCGTGAGTTCTCGGGCACCCATCCGGGTCATCTCCGCACGCATCGGGGCCACGAGGGCCGGGGGGTAAGGCATCTTGGCGATACTCCTGGACTGTTGATTGGTTATTCGGTGCTCACGACCGCATCGGGCCGCTCGAGCGCCGCCTTGAGCGCATGCCAGCCGAGGCTCGCGCATTTGACTCGCATCGGGAACGAGCTCACCCCGGCAAAGACCGCCATCTTTCCATGGCCTTCGCCCGACGTCTTCCCCGTCACCACGTCGTGAAATTCGGCGAACAGCGCCCGGGCCTCGTCCACCGTCCTGCCCTTGACCGTCTGGGTCATGATGGAGGACGAGGCCTTCGAGATCGCGCAGCCTTCCCCCTGGAAGCTCACGTCCTCGATGCGGCCATCCTCGGCCACCTTGAGCCAGACGTGGACCTTGTCGCCGCAGAGCGGATTGAATCCCTCCGCCTGGCGATTGGCCTCCGGCATCGCCCGGTAGTTCCTCGGCGCGCGATTGTGGTCGAGGATCACCGTCTGGTAGAGCTCGCTCATCGTGGCCATCAGCCGAAGAGCTCCCGCGCGCGCACCAGGCCGTCCGCCAGTGCATCCACGTCGCGCGCCGTGTTATAGGCCGCGAACGAGGCGCGAGCGGTCGCGACCACGCCGAGGCGCTGCATCAGCGGCTGCGCGCAGTGGTGGCCGGCGCGGATGCAGATGCCCAGGCTGTCGAGCACGGTCCCGATGTCGTGCGGGTGGATCCCCTGCATCGTGAAGGACAGCACCGACGCCTTCTCCCGGGCGCGGCCCACCACCGTGACTCCCGGGATCTCGTCCAGCCGCGCGGTGGCGTACGAGAGCAGCCGATCCTCGTGGGCGGCGATCGCGTCACGCCCGAGCCCCTCGATGTAATCCACCGCCGCGCCGAGCCCGACGGCGCCGGCGATGTGCGGCGTGCCGGCCTCGAGCCGCGCCGGCAGCGGCGCCCAGGTGCTCTTCTCGAAGGTGACGGACGCGATCATGTCGCCGCCGCCCTGCACCGGCGAGATCGATTCGAGGAGTGGCTCGCGCCCGTAGAGCACGCCGATCCCCGTCGGCCCGTACATCTTGTGCGAGGAGCAGGCGAAGAAATCGGCGCCGAGGGCCCCAAGATCGAGCGGCAGGTGCGGAGCCGCCTGCGCCCCGTCGAGAAGGACCGGAACACCGCGCGCGTGCGCCATCTCGATGATCTGCGCGACCGGATTGATGGTGCCGAGCGCGTTCGACACGTATGCCACCGCCACGAGGCGCGTCTTCGGCCCGAGCAGCGCCTCGAAGTCGTCCAGGAGCAGCTCGCCCCGCTCGCTCACCGGCGCCACACGCAGCATGGCGCCCGTGGCTTCGGCAACGAGCTGCCAGGGCACGATGTTCGAGTGATGCTCGAGGGCGGTGATGAGGATCTCGTCGCCCGGCTGCAGGCGCGGGCGAAGGAAGCCCTGGGCCACGAGGTTGATGCTCTCGGTGGTCCCGCGCGTGAAGATGACCTCGTGGGGATGGCCCGCTCCGAGGAAGCGCGCCACGCGCTCGCGCGCCGCGTCGTAGGCCTCGGTGGCGCGGGCGCTCAGCTCGTAGACGCCGCGGTGGATGTTCGCGTACGACGTCTCGTAGAAGCGCCGCTCGGCGTCGAGCACCTGCCGCGGCTTCTGGCTCGAGGCGGCGCTGTCGAGATAGACGAGCGGCCGCCCATGCGCCGTGGTGCCGAGGATCGGGAAGTCGGCGCGCACCGCCTCGGCGTCCAGCGCAGGCGGTGCGGCGGGCCGGGCGGGCGCGGGGGCGGCGGCGGACATCGTCAGACGAGGGTCCCGAGGCGCTCGAGCACGAGCCGGTCGAGCTCCTCGCGCACCGGGGCGAGCGAGACCTCGTCCACCACCTCGGCCGCAAAGGCGTAGGTGAGCAGCCGGCGGGCCTCCGCCGCGGGAATGCCGCGGCTCCGCGCGTAGAAGAGCGCGACGTCGTCGAGCTGGCCGACGGTGGCGCCGTGCGTGCACTTCACGTCGTCCGCGAAGATCTCGAGCTGCGGCTTCGTGTCCACGCGCGCGCTGTCGGACAGAATCAGGTTGCGGTTGGTCTGCTTCGCGTCGGTCTTCTGGGCTTCCGGCCGGACGAAGACCTTGCCGTTGAAGACCGCCCGGGAGCGGCCATCGAGCACACCCTTGTAGACCTCCCAGCTGTTGCAGTTGGGATGGTCGTGATAGATGGCGGTGTGGTTGTCCACGAGTTGCTCGCCGCGGGTGAGATACAGCCCGTACATCAGCGTCTCGATGTTCGGCGCATTGAGCCGCACGTGCAGGTTGTGCCGGGCGATGGCGCCGCCCATGGCCAGGGTGAACGAGCGATAGTGGCTGTCCCGCGCCTGCTCCACATGCGTGAGCCCGACGTGGTACGCCTGCTCGCTCTCGCGCTGGAGCCGGGTATGCTCGGTCCAGGCGTTCTCGCCGGAGACCACCTCGGTGACCGCGTTGGTGAAGTAGGTGGCGCCCGGGGCCAGTGTCACGTAGCTCTCCACGATCGATGCGCGCGCCTCCCGCTCGACGATGAAGAGGTTCCGCGGATGTGCCACCCCACCCTGCGCCGCCTCGGTGGCAACGAACAGGGCATGGACCGGGAGGCCGAGGTCGGTCCGGGCGGGAACGTGGACGAACGCCCCGTCCCGGAGGAAGGCCGTGTTGAGCGCCGTGAACGGGCTCTCGTCCACCGGGGCGTGCCGCGCCAGGTGGCGCTCGAGCGACGGATCCCGCTCGATGGCCTCCGCCAGGCTGCCGGCCGTGACGCCGTGTGCCGCGTCTGGGAGCGTTGAGAGCTCGCGATGGAAGCGTCCATTGACGAACACGAGCAGCGGCCACTCCTCGTGCCCGAAGACGAACGGCGCGAGCGACTCGCGTGAGACCTCCGCGGCAGGCGCCGGGCGGAACTCGGCGTGCGCGATCGGGCCGACGGGCGTGAAGCGCCACTCCTCGTCCCGGGACGTCGGGAAGCCGACCGCGGCGAAGCGATCCATGCCGGCCCGCCGGCGCGCGGCGAGCCATTCCGGGCTCCCGCCACCGTTGCCGCTGAACGCCTCGAAGTGCCGCTGATACGTCTCGGTCACGCCGCCCCGACCTCCTCACCGACCCACTCGTACCCGCGCGCCTCGAGCTCGAGTGCCAGCTCCTTGCCGCCGCTCTTTACGATCCGGCCCCCGGCGAGTACGTGCACGAAGTCGGGCACGATGTAGTTGAGGAGCCGCTGGTAGTGGGTCACCACGATGGTGGCACGCGCCGGGTCCCGCAGCCGGTTGACGCCGCTCGCGACGATCCGGAGCGCGTCGATGTCGAGGCCGGAGTCGGTCTCGTCGAGGATGGCGAGCTTCGGCGCGAGCACGGCCATCTGCAGGATCTCGTTGCGCTTCTTCTCTCCGCCCGAGAAGCCGGAATTGACCGCGCGCGACATGATCTCGGGCCCCCACTCGACGACCTTGAGTTTTTCCTCGAGGATGTCGAGGAAGTCCATCGGGTCCACTTCTTCCATGCCGCGCGACTTCCGGATCTCGTTGTACGCGGCCCGCAGGAAGTACGCGTTCGACACGCCGGCGATCTCGACCGGATACTGGAACGCGAGGAAGACGCCCGCCTGCGCCCGCTCTTCCGGCTCCATGTCGAGCAGGTCCTGGCCCATGTAGGTCACGCTGCCACCGGTGACCTCGTAGGCCGGATGGCCGGCGAGCACCTGCGCCAGCGTGCTCTTCCCCGAGCCGTTCGGCCCCATGACCGCGTGCACCTCGCCGGCGTTGACGGTGAGCGAGATGCCCTTGAGGATTTCCTTGTCTCCCGCGCTCGCGCGGAGGTCCCTGATTTCCAGCACGTGGTCTCCAAGAGTGTAAGGGTCACGGGGCTCGGGTCACGGGCTCGGGAACTCGTCCGTGCCACCCGAGTCCCGAGCCCCGCGACCAGCCTCCCTACCCGACGCTTCCTTCCAGGCTGATCCCCAGCAGCTTCTGCGCTTCGACCGCGAACTCCATCGGCAGCTCCTTGAAGACTTCCTTGCAGAAGCCGTTCACGATCATCGAGATGGCGTTCTCGGTGTTGAGGCCGCGCTGCTTGCAGTAGAAGATCTGATCCTCGCCGATCTTCGACGTGGAGG
>JBLNHD010000030.1:0-4095 GCA_050268825.1 Gemmatimonadota bacterium | reverse complement strand
GAGCTCGGCTTCACATTCTGAAGATCCAGCGGTTCCGGGCTCTGTGGCGCCGCATCGGGGCAGGATCGGACGCCGCCGCGCTGCACCGCGAGCTGATCGCGCGGTATGCGGAGCCGTGGCGCCACTATCACGCGATCTCGCACATCGCCGAGTGTCTCAAGGAGCTCGACCGCGTGCGGGACGAGGCCGCCCGGCCCGACGAGCTCGAGGTGGCCATCTGGTTCCACGACGCGGTCTATATCCCGGGGCGTCCCGACAACGAGGAGGCAAGTGCCGCCCTCGCGGAGCAGGCGCTCGCGATGGGCGGCGTCGAACCGGCGGTGCGCGAGCGGGTGCGCTCCCTGGTCCTGGCGACCCGGCACACCGCCACGCCTCACGGCACCGATGCGCGCCTGCTGGCCGACATCGACCTCGTGATCCTGGGTGCCGACCCCTACCGGTTCGGCATCTACGACCGTGACATCCGACGCGAGTTCCACACTCTCTCCGACGCCGACTACCGGTCGGGCCGTGCGGCCGTGCTGCGCTGGTTCCTGGCCCGCCCCTCGATCTACCATACCGACCTGTTCCGGGAGCGCTACGAAGCCGCCGCGCGCGCCAACATCACGGCGGCCGTCGCCGCCCTGGAGCGCCTGCCGGCCGCGGCATCCGATTGATTCGGGGTCGGATCTCCGCTAACTTTCGCCCCAGAGAAGGGGAGTAGCTCATCCGCCGGACGCCCGGCGGACGGCCGAATCGTCAAGACTGCCCGCCCTGCGGGCACGGTCCGGCCGGGACAAGGAGGAACCAGCCTCCGACCTCAGAGCGAGACCTTCGTCCGGCGCTGCCATGGCAGTGGGACGAAGGTCTCGCTTTTGTCATGCAGCCAACGCAGGAGCAGGAGCACCGATGCTGAACAACGTGAAGACGTTCGTCCTGATGGCGGGGCTGATGGGCCTCTTCCTCCTTGCCGGGCAGCTGCTTGGCGGGTCGAACGGCCTCATCCTGGCGCTGATCATCGGCGGGGCATTCAACTTCATCATGTACTTCTTCTCGGACCGCCTGGTCCTGAAGATGTACCGCGCCCAGGTCGTGACCGAGGCACAGGCGCCCGAGCTGTACCGGATGGTGGACCGGCTGCGCCAGCGGGCCGGCCTGCCGATGCCGGTGGTCGCGATCGCGCCGCACGACCAGCCCAACGCGTTCGCCACCGGCCGGAGCCCCGAGCGCGCGGTCGTGGCGGTGACGACCGGGATTCTCAAGCAGATGCCGGCGGCCGAGCTCGAGGGGGTCATCGCGCACGAGCTCGCGCACATCAAGAACCGCGACATGCTGATCTCGACGATCGCCGCGGGCATCGCGGGCGCACTCTCGAACCTGCCGTACCTGCTGATGTTCGGCGGCGGGGGAGACGACGAAGGGGGGCACCCCTTCGCGCAGCTGGCGCTGATCCTCCTCGCGCCGATCGGGGCGATGCTGATCCAGTTCGCCGTGTCCCGGCAGCGCGAGTTCGAGGCGGACCGGGTCGGCGCGCTGATCCTCGGCCGCCCGCTGCCGCTCGCGCGCGCGCTCGAGCGGCTCGACGCCATGGCGCGGCGGATTCCGATGCAGGTGGCGCCGGCGGCGGCCCCGCTCGCCCAGGTCAACCCGCTCGCGGCCCACGGCGGCGGCGTGGCCCGACTGTTCAGCACCCATCCGCCCACGGCCGAGCGCGTGGCCCGTCTCGAAGCGATGGCAGCGGGCCGCTAGGTGGGCGATCACAGCCTGAGCGTCTGGCTCGGGTTCAGCGGCGTGGTCGCGGTGCTCCTGATCCTCGACCTCGCCGTCCTGAACCGGCATTCCCACGTCCTGACGATGCGCGAGGCGCTGCGGTGGAGCGGCGCCATCGTGACGCTCGCGCTGCTCTTCGGGCTCTTTCTGCTTTTCCGTGAAGGCACCAAGGCCGCGCTCGAGTATTACACGGGTTACCTGATCGAGCTGAGCCTCAGCGTCGACAACCTGTTCGTCTTCATCCTCGTCTTCCAGTATTTCGGCGTCCCACCCGAGCTGCAGCCGCGCGTGCTCAAGTGGGGCATCCTCGGCGCGATCGTGATGCGCCTCATCATGATCATGGCGGGCGCGCTCCTGCTCGAGCGCTTCCACTGGATCATCTACGTCTTCGGCGGCATCCTCATCTACACCGGCTTCCACATGTTCTCCTCCAAGGAGGAGCGCATCGAGCCGGAGCGGAACCCGGTGGTGCGCCTGGCCCGGCGCGTGCTGCCCTTCACCGAATCGTACTCGGGCGAGCATTTCTTCGTGCGCTCGCTGCGCGGCACGCTCATGGCCACGCCGCTCTTTCTCGTCCTGCTCGTGATCGAGTGGACGGACCTCGTGTTCGCGATCGACTCGATTCCGGCCGTCTTTGCCGTGACCCGGGACCCGTTCATCGTCTATTCGTCGAACATCTTCGCGATCCTCGGCCTCCGGGCGCTCTTCTTCGTGCTGGCCGACATGATGCACCGGTTCGACTACCTGAAGCCGGCCATTGCGGTGATCCTCATCTTCGTCGGCATCAAGATGATCGCGAGCAACTGGGTGCACCTGCCGACGCTGGTGTCGCTCGGCTTCATCGTGATCGCGCTTGCCACGGGGGTGGTGCTGTCGCTCCGGAAGACGCGCCGGGAGGCGATGCGGGCGGTCGGCTAGGACCCTATATTCCGGCCGATGCCTTCATCGCCGACCGACGCCGCGGGCGCCGCTCCCGCCGGGGGGCTCCTCGCGCGCCTCGGCCTCTCGCGGCCCGAGCTCCGCGCCTGGGCCATGTACGACTGGGCCACCTCGGCGATGCAGACCGTCATCATGACGGCGGTCTTCCCCATCTACTTCGTCAGCGTGGCCGGCGCCGGCCTCCCCCCGGAGCGCGCCACCCAGCAGCTCTCCCTCGTCAATTCGATCGCGCTCGCCCTCATCGCCGTCGCCTCGCCGATTCTCGGCGCCATTTCGGATCTCGCCGCCAACAAGAAACGGATGCTCGCGGGATTCATGATCGCGGGCGTCACGGCCACGGGCGGCATGTACTGGATCCAGCATGGGGACCTGGCGCTGGCTTCGGTGCTCTTCATCGTGTCGATGATCGGCGCCACGGGAAGCTTCGTCTTCTACGAATCGCTCCTGCCGCACATCGCGGACGGGCGGGAGATCGATCGCGTGTCCACCGCGGGCTTCGCGCTGGGTTATTTCGGCGGCGGCCTCCTGCTCGCGCTCAACCTGGCGTGGATCCAGAAGCCGGAGCTCTTCGGGCTCCCGTCGGGCGAGGGACTGTCTCCGTCGCAGGCCACGCTGCCGGCACGCCTGGCATTCGTCTCGGTCGGCGTCTGGTGGGCGCTCTTCTCGATTCCCCTCTTCCGCCGGGTTCCCGAGCCGCCGCGCACCCGCGAGCCGGACGAGCCGCGGGCCGGCCGGGCCGTCCTCGGTGCGTTCGTCCGCCTGGGGGAGACGCTTCGCGAGCTGCGCGGCTTCCGGCACGCCTTCATCTTCCTGCTCGCCTTCCTGATCTACAACGACGGGATCCAGACGATCATCAAGATGGCCACGGCCTACGGGACCGAGATCGGCATCGAGTCGGGCTCGCTCATCGCGGCCATCCTCATCGTGCAGTTCGTCGGCGTGCCCTTCGCATTCCTCTTCGGCCTCTTTGCCGGCAGGATCGGCGCCAAGCGCGCCATTTTCGTCGGCCTGCTCGCCTATACTGCGATCAGCGTCCTCGGCTATTTCATGCGCACCGCCACGCACTTCTACGTGCTCGCGGGGCTGGTGGGGATGGTGCAGGGCGGCACCCAGGCGCTCAGCCGGTCGTTGTTCGCGAGCATGGTGCCGAAGCACAAATCGGGAGAGTTCTTCGGCTTCTTCAGCGTTTTCGAGAAGTTCGCCGGCATCGTCGGGCCGCTCTTCTTCTATGTGGCGATCGAGCTGACCGGGTCGAGCCGCTCCGCCATTCTCTCGATCATCGCCTTCTTCGCAGTGGGTGCCGCCCTGCTCTGGCGGGTGGACCCGGTGGAGGGCGCCCGCGCCGCGCGCGCAGCCGAGGCGGACCTCCTTCCCGGAGCGGCATGAGCGATCCGTTCGAGCTCATCC
>JBLNHD010000029.1:0-7617 GCA_050268825.1 Gemmatimonadota bacterium | reverse complement strand
GCGTTGGCGATGTACGCCTCCGGATGCGCCATGGCAGCTACGTTGACCGCCATCAACGACTGCCGCAGGTGATGGTTGGCGCCGAACGCGCCCAGGCCGCCGGTCGTGACGCTGATGATCGTTGAAGGTTTCGGCGCCCACCGAGATCGAGACTCGGGCCCTGCCCGGCGCTCTTCCGATCTGGGAAGCACGCCAGGGACGGAGCGGTTGTATTCGGGCGTGGCAAACAGCAGGGCGTCCTTCGACCGGATGCCCTCGCGAAACGCGATCCACTCCGCGGGACGCGCCGGCGCGTCCTCGAGATCCTGGCTGTATAAAGGAAGAGACCCGATCTCGATCGTTTCGAAGGTGAGCGTGTGGGGTGCGAGCTCCATGAACGCGTTGGCGATCTTCCGGGTGAAGGACTCCCGGCGGAGGCTCCCGATCAGGGTGGCGACGGTATAGGTCATTGCAGGATGGTAACATCATCCGCCGATTTCCCTCGAAACCACGGCGGAAGGGCCCCCGTAGGGACGAAACGCCGGACGGACCGCTGCAACCAATCAGGGCTCGAGCCGATCCAATCGGACAGCGGGTCATCCGATCGAGAGAGGCAGTTGCTGCGTCCCTGGCGCGACGGTTCGCGTCAGATTTCTACATTGTAGAAGAAACGAGCGACGGTTGCTCCCCTTTCCCAGCCCGGACACTCCGCTCCCCCGTGTGGCCAGGGGCCTGCTGCGCGCCCTGCTCCCACTCGCGGAGCGCGAAGAAGTGCTGTGCGATCTCGCGCTGGAGTACCGACGCCGCCGCGAACGGCAGGGAGCGCTCGCGGCGAGTTCCTGGCTCTGGCGCCAGATGGCGGCATCCGTCCCCGCGCTGGTGCGCCGGACGTGGTGGCGGGGCTGGAGTGGGTTCGAACCGGCGGCCAATCGAATGCGACCTGGAGGCCCGACCATGGAGAGCTGGATCATCGACATGCGCTACGCCGTCCGCCGGCTTCTCCGGCGGCCCCTGTATGCCCTGCTTGCCGTGCTGACCCTTGCGCTCGGCGTGGGGGGAACGGCGGCCATCTTCAGCATCGTGCGCGGCCTTCTCATCGAGCCGCTGCCATATGCCCGCGAGGAAGAGATCGCCATCTTCTGGAACCAGTTCGACTGGTCCGAGGCAGAAATGATGGCACTCCGTCCCGACTGGCCCGGCTTCGCGTCGGTCGCGAGCTACCGGGACGAAGCGCTCACGCTCGACCAGCCGGATGCACCGACCCGGCTCCTCCCCGCCATCAGCGCCTCGTCCGAGCTCTTCGAGGTCCTCGGCGCCACCCCGGCGCTCGGCCGCGGCTTTCAGGAGGGAGACGACCTGCAGGGCGCCGAGCCGATCGCCGTGCTGAGTCACGGTCTCTGGCTCGAGCTCGGCGCGGATCCGGCGCTGGTCGGGCAGCGGCTCAGCCTCGATGGCGCGGAGCGCACCGTCGTCGGCGTAATGCCTCCGGGCTTCTGGTTTCCCGAGCCCTCGGTCCGGCTGTGGATCGCCGAGCAGCTCGATCCCGGCAACCGATCGGGCAACTATGCGATGGTCGGGCGCATGGCGCCCGGCATGACGATCACCTCGATGGGTGCGCCATTATCGCAGATCACCACCGCGCTCGCGGAGCAGTTCACCTATCCGGCGCAGTGGGACAAGACGAGGAATGCGGAGCTGACCCCGGTCCGCGAGGCATTCATCGGATCGTTGAGACCGGCCCTCTTCGCCACCGCGGGAGCGATGGCGCTCATTCTCCTCATCGCCTGCGCGAACGTGGCCGCGCTCATGCTCGGGCAGGTGGACAGCCGCTCCGGGGAGCTCGCCGTGCGCTCGGCACTCGGCGCGGACCGGCGCAAGCTGACGCAGCAGCTCATCGCCGAGGCGCTCCTCATCGGCACGCTCGCCGGGGTGACGGGCGCGGTGATCTCGGTCGCGGCCTTCAAGCTCCTCATCGGCGCGCTTCCGCTCGGTGCCTGGGCCGAGAGCGCGCAGCTCGACTGGACCCTCTTTGCCGGGGCCGTCGGGATCGCGCTCGCGGCTGCGCTCGTCATTGCCCTGATTCCGACGATCACCCTCTGGCGCGGCGATCTCCGCGGCGCCCTCTCGCGCGTGAGGAACACGGGGCTGGGTGGCCGTGGCGGCCGCATGGAGGGCGGGCTCGTCGTTGCCGAAGTGGCACTCGCGGTCATTCTCGCGGCCGGCGCAGCCCTGCTCGCGCGAAGCGTGACCAAGCTCTACGAGATCGACGCCGGCTTCGAGCCGGACGGAGCCGCGGTCATCGACATCTCGATGAGCGCGACGACATCGGGCGAGGAGCGGCGCCAGGCGCTCGACCGGCTCATCGCCGAGCTCGGCGCCCTGCCCGGGGTCGCGACGGCGAGCGTCACGCAGCGCCTCCCGCTCCGGGGGGGCGGGGACAACTGGGGCATCTCCATTCAGGGCCGCCCGGATCTGGCGGTGAGCACGGTGGTGACGCGCCTCGTCGGCTACGATTACTTCGAGGCGCTCGGCCTCGAGCTCAGGAGCGGCCGATCGTTCGAAACCTCCGACCGGATGGGCTCGGGCGACGTGGTCGTCATCAACGAGGCGCTCGCGGAGAAATACTTTGCGGGAGAGGATCCACTCGGCCGCATGATCGGTAGCGGGGCGGAGCAGTTCACCGACCGGATCATCGGCGTCGTCGAAAATGCGGCCGAAGGCAACCTGACCGACGAGCCGCTGCCGGCCCGCTATTACGTCTACCCGCAGTCCACCTACACGCCCGAGAACCAGACGCTCGTGCTCCGTACGGCACGGCAGCAGGATGCGGTCGTCATCCTCGACGCGGCGCGCCGCACCATCGCGCGCGTCGCTCCCGGTACGGCCGTCCGCGAGGCGACGACGCTCGAGCGCGTCTTTGCCGAGGCGGTCGGCCCGGCGCGCCAGCTCATGCGCCTTCTTGCGATCCTCACCGGGCTGGCGCTCGTGCTCGGCGCCATCGGCGTCTATGGCGTGATCTCGCATTTCGTGCAGCTGAGAAAGCGCGACTGGGGCATCAGAATGGCGCTCGGCCTCACGCCGGGGGCGGTCGTCTCCCAGGTCGTGGGGCGCGGCGCCGCGCTCGTCGCAAGCGGCATTGTGCTGGGCCTCGTCGGTGTCGTGGTGCTCGCCCGGCTCATCGCCTCGCTGCTGTACGGTGTCGGGTCCGCCGATCCGGCGGCTCTCGCCCTGGCCGGGAGCATCCTTCTCCTGATCGGGGTCACCGCGGCGCTCGCGCCGGCGCTTCGTGCCAGCCGCGTCGATCCGGCGGCGGTGCTCCGTGAGCAGTGACGCGCCGGTCGGCACCTTCGAGGAGCAGGTGCTGCTGGCCGTGATCCGCACGACGGGCGAGGCCTACGGCATGCGCGTGCGCGAGGAGCTCGAGCGGGTGACGGAGCGGGAGGTGGCCATCGGTGCCGTCTATGCGACGCTCGATCGGCTGGAGGCGAAGCACCTCGTCCTCTCGCGCCGGGCATCACTCGATGGGGTCTCGCGGCGGCTCTTCGCCGTGTCCACCCGCGGCGTGCGGGCGCTCGCCGAAACCCGCGCGCTCCGGGAGCGCCTCTGGCGCGGCATCGACCTCCGCCGCCTGCTGCCCGCGGAGTGAGACGCGGCCCATCCTTCATACGGAGCAATCTGCCATGACCCACGCAGCATCTCCGCTCATCCGCCTCGAGGCGATCCGGAAAGTCTACGCGACGGATGAGGTCGAGACCCACGCCCTGAGCGACGTGCACCTCGAGGTCCGCGCGGGAGAATTTCTCGCGATCGCGGGCCCGTCAGGCTGCGGCAAGTCCACGCTGCTCTCGATACTCGGCCTCCTGGAATCGCCTACCGGGGGGAACTACCAGCTCGCCGGCGCGCCGGTGGCCACGCTCTCGCCCACCGAGCGCGCCCGCACCCGGAACCGGCAGATCGGGTTCATCTTCCAGGCGTTCAACCTGATCGGGGACCTCAGCGTGCAGGCCAACGTCGAGCTGCCGCTCACCTATCGGGGCATCCATCCGGATGAACGAAAGCGTCGCGTCCTGAACGCGCTCGAGCGGGTGGGCATGACCCACCGGGCAGGCCACTACCCATCTCAGCTCTCCGGCGGCCAGCAGCAGCGGGTGGCCGTCGCCCGCGCGGTGGCCGGGAGTCCGGCGCTGCTCCTGGCGGACGAGCCGACCGGCAACCTCGACTCCTCGAACGGCGAGGCGGTCATGCAGATCCTCGCGGACCTCCATCGCGATGGGGCCACGATCTGCATGGTCACGCACGACGAGCGATATGCAGCGTACGCGGGGCGGACGATCCATCTCTTCGACGGACAGATCGTGGAGGAAACAGCGGCGGTCTGAGCTGGGGCCGGGCGGGCACAGCCCGCATCGCGTCAGCCGAGCACCAGCTCGTACTCTCTGAGCAGCAGGCCGGTCCGCTGGTGCACGCTGGTCCCCGCGGTCGCCGCGAACCCCATTGCCTCGTACGCTGCCCGGGCGCTGGCGTTCTCCGCGTACACTTTGAGGAAGATACGCGAGCATCCGTGTGACGCCGCGGTGCCGCGTGCGTGGTTCACAAGCGCGCGGCCGACGCCCTGTCGCCAGAGTTCGGGCACGATGTACAGCGTCGTGATCTCGGCACTCTCACCAGCGGATGCTGGCGCTGCAGGAAGGCGGAGGTGACAGAATCCGATGATGGCCCCCGCCTCGACAGCGACCCAGACGCAGGCCTCCGCCTCTGCCAGAGCCGCCTGCCACTGGCGGCGGCGCGCATCGGGGGTCACCGCAGAGGCGGGGGCCGGGAGTTCCGCGTATGCCGCCAGACTGCTCCGGGTGTGGACGTCCACGATGCCCTCGAGGTCCCGCGGCTCGGCCCTGCGGATCTCCATCCGGCCTCCCTGACGTTCTGTCCGATCCGACGGTAGCTTCGGCCAATGCCCGTCGACCCGTCCGCCCTTCCCCGCCGGCGCCGGCTCCTGCGGGGCCTCCTGATCCTCGCCGGCGTGCTCCTCGCCGTCATTGCCCTGACGGCCGCGATCGGCGCGACACTCCCGGTCCGGCACAGCGCGGCACGCGAAGCAGTATACCCCGCCTCGCGCGATTCGCTCTATGCGCTGATCACGGACGTGAGCCGATTCACGAGCTGGCGCTCCGGCCTTGAGCGGGTCGAAGAGCACCCGCCGGTTGCGGGCAAGGCTCGCTGGGTGGAGGTGAGCGGGGACGGAGAGATCCTGTTCGAAGCTGTCGAGTCGGTGCCGGCGGTCCGGCGGGTGACCCGCATCGCCGACCCGGAGCTCCCCTTCGGCGGGACCTGGACCTTCGAGCTGGAGGACGCGCCCGAGGGCACGCGAGTCCGCATCACCGAGGACGGCGAGGTCTACAACCCCATCTTCCGCTTCCTCTCCCGCTTTGTCTTCGGCCATGACGGCGGGATCGAACGCTTCCTGGCCGACCTCGGCGCCGCCGTGCGGCGCTGAGCTCCCCGCACGGCGTGCCGAGCCCCGATGGCCCTACATCGCGCGCGGCGCAGGGTGGCCCGGCCGGCATCCGAACAGCCCCAGGCGGCCGAGGATCCGCTCCAGCGGGCAGAAGTCCGTGAAGGAGGACTGGAGCAGGTTGAAGCCGACGAACGCCGTGAAGAACAGCCACGCGGGATTCACCAGCCAGCCGAGCAGGACCGATCCGAGCACGAAGAGGCCGGCGATGCGCCGGATGATGCGATCGTTGCACATGCAGTACGCTCCTAGAAGAATCGTTCGACCGGCAACTCCGCGACATGCAGGCGTTCGCCGGGCACTGCGTTTCCGGTCTGGGCGCGCAGCGCTTCGACGACCGATCCGATGACGGCCTCATCCGCAACGGAGAAGTACACCTCGGATTCGCCGGGCCAGGCGCGTGTGCCCTCGCGGCGTCCGCTGCGTCCCGCGCCCCGTCCCTCCGCGAGCTGTGTCCACCCCGACACGCCCGCCCGGTCGAGAATGGCCGGCACGAGATCGCGCCGGGGCCCGCCGTAGATCACGACCAGCATTCTCATGCGATCTGCCCTTCCTTCCGCCGCTGCAGCTCCCAGTAGAGGAGCGGCACGACGACCATCGTGAGCAGGGTCGCCACGACCGCCCCGCTCATGAGCGCGACGGCGAGGCCCTGGAAGATCGGGTCGAGCACCATCACGAGCCCGCCGATCACCACGGCCGCCGCCGTGAGCGCGATGGGCCGGGCCCGGACGCTGCCCGCCTCGATCACCGCTTCGGCGAGCGACGCGCCCCGTTCCTCCGCAAGCTGGATGAAATCCACGAGCAGGATCGAGTTGCGGACGATGATGCCGGCCAGCGCGATCATGCCGATCATCGAGGTTGCCGTGAAGAACGCGCCAGTGGCGGCGTGCCCGGGCAGGATGCCGATCAGCGTGAGCGGAATCGGCACCATGATGACGAGCGGGATGGTGAACGACTGGAACCATCCGACCACGAGCACGTAGATCAGGATCAGGACCGCGGCAAAGGCGATGCCCAGGTCCCGGAACACCTCGATCGTGATCTGCCATTCGCCGTCCCACTTCATGGCCGTCTCGTCGAGCCGCTCGGGCTGCACCGCGTTGTACCGCGTGATCTCCGCGCCATCCACGCGCACGGTGTCGAGCGCCCGGTTCATCGCCAGGATCGCGTAGACGGGTGACTCGATGGAACCGGCGACGTCGCCGGTCACGTAGATCACCGGCCGCAGGTCCTTCCGGAACCGCGCTCCCTCCCGCCGCGCCGAGTCCATCGTCACGAAGCGCGCGAGCGGTTGCGGGCCGGTGGCCGTGGCCACGGGGATCGCCAGCAGCGCCTCGCCGCTCGAGCGGGAGGCGAGCGGCAGGCGGGGCACGATCGCCACGCCTTCCCGCGCCATCGGCCGGCTCGCGAGACCGACGACGCCGCCGGAGTGCGCCAGCGCCAGCGAATGCGCGATCTGCTCGACGCTCGCGCCCGCGGCGGCGGCCCGGACGCGGTCGACGCGGAAATCGAGCTGCGGCTGCGGTGCCTCGACCGTCCAGTCCACGTCCACCACGCCGTTCGTGGTCTCGAAGACCTGCCGCACTCGCCGGGCGGCCTCGAGCCGCACCGAATCGTCCGCCGCATAGATCTCCGCAACGAGCGTCGACAGCACCGGCGGCCCCGGGGGGATCTCGGCGACTTTCGCGCTCGCGCCGTAGCGGCGGGCGATCGAGTCGATGCCCGGTCGCGCCGACACGGCGATCTCGTGGCTCTGGCGGCCCCGCTCTCCCTTCTCGAGCAGGTTCACCTGCACGTCGGCCACATGCGAGCCGCGGCGCATGAAGTAGTGCCGCACCAGCCCGTTGAAGTTGAACGGCGCGGCGGTCCCCGCGTACACCTCGGTGCTCCGCACTTCGGGAATCGTGCGAAGGTAGCCGGCCACCTCTGCGCCGAGCGCCGCGCTCGTCTCCAGCGACGTGCCCTCCGGGAGGTCGAGCACCACCTGGAACTCACTCTTGTTGTCGAACGGGAGCATCTTCACCGACACGGCCCGCAAGGCGACGAGCCCCATCGACAGCACCAGGACGACCCCGACGAGTCCGTAGAAGGCGTGGCGCCGCCGCGGCCGCTCCATGAGGCCCGCC
>JBLNHD010000028.1:0-3901 GCA_050268825.1 Gemmatimonadota bacterium | reverse complement strand
CGGTAGCCGCGCACGGGGACGGGGTCCTGATCCTGAGTCCGGAGGCGGCGGCGCACTTCTATCCGGCCACCCCGGAACAGGTCATCAACGCCTGCTATGAAGCGGGGTTCCGGGCGGTCACCCGGGGCGTCATCGGGGATGAGCTGGTTGCGGCGGAGTACCTCCGGCTGTGGGAAGAGGAGCCGTGGGGCACGCTGATCCGCTCGACGGATCCGGTGGTGGTGGACACCATCCGGGCGCTCTATCCCGAGCTCGTGCCCTACCTCGCGCCGGTCACGATCCCGGCGGTGGCGGAGGCGCGGTACCTCCGGAACCGGTTCGGTTCCTCGCTCCGGATCGTCTATGCGGGGATCTGCCCGCCGGTGGCCGGGGCCGACCTCGACGCGGCGATCACGTTCGCGGACCTCGAAGAGATCTTCCGGGCGCGCGGCGTGAGCGTGCTGGCGCAGGCGACGTTCTTCAGCCGGGTCCCGGAGGAGCGCCGGCGGCACCTGAGTGCCGCCGGCGGGATGCCGCTCTCGCTGCTGGAGGAATTCCGGCATACGAGCGGGAAGTTCCGGATCGTGCGCGGGCTGGGCAGCCTCCCGGCCATCGCGCGTGCGGTCTCGGTGGACCGGATCGACCTGGGGTTCGTCGACATCCTCTCGTACGAGGGGCTGCTCGACCACCCGCTTTCGGGTCCCAAGGAGGAGCTCTTCTGGCGGCGGGCGCTGCTCGCGAGCACCGAGCCGCCGCGGAGCGGGGCGCCCATCGTGGATCAGGCCGTGATCGCCAGCGTCGGAGCCACGTTCGACATTCGCCCCCGGCGGATCGACGCCGACCAGGAGGCGGTGCAGGGGATCCTCCGGGCCATCGGGCTCGGCCCGAACGGACGACCCTGGGACTGCGGGGCCTGCGGGTTCGCCACCTGCCAGCGCTTCGCCGAGGTGGCGGCCACCGGCCGGGCGACGCTCCGCCAGTGCCTTCCCTACCAGGAGCGGCGGGCGGAAGAGGCGCAGCAGGCGGCGGCGGTGGACCTGCTCACCGGCCTCTCGACGTACCGGATCCTGCGGGACCGGTTGGCGTTCGAGGTCGAACGCAGCCGCCGCAACGGGGAGAGTTTCGCGGTCCTCTTTCTCGACCTGGACCGCTTCAAGCAGGTCAACGACAGTTACGGGCACGAAGCGGGGAACGAGATCCTGCGCGGGGCGGCGGCGGAGATCCGGAGCGCCGTGCGCGCGTCGGACGTGGCCGCCCGGTACGGCGGCGACGAGTTCGTCGTGATCCTCACCCGCACCGACCTCGCCGGCGCCACCCGGGTCGCGGAAGCGCTCCGGGCCGGCATCGAGGGCGTGGGCCGGCGCCTCGGCTACCCGGCCGGCGTCGTGACGGTGAGCGTGGGGTTGGCGGAGTTCGACCCGAAGCAGCCGAACGACGGGGACCTGCTCGTCACGGCAGACCGCGCGCTCTACCGCGCGAAGGCAGCAGGCCGGAACGTCGTCGCATGACCACAGGCTTCGCTCTCAAGGGACTACTCGCATCGTGACTGGACCTTTTTCTTCCCGGCAGCCCGCACCCGCCGCGCCTCCGGCCGCGCGTCATCCCGCGCCGGACCCGATCCCCGATCCGTGGGGGGTGCGCCGCGCCGAGAATCTCCTGACGAGCCTCGAGGGCATCCTCTCGGCGCGCGTCGTCACCACGCCCCTGGGCGAGGTGAGCGAGATCCATATCCTCGCCCAGTCCGGGCTGCAGCCGAAGCAGCTCGTGCGGAACATCGAGTCGGCGCTGCTCGCGCAGCTCGGGCTCAAGGTGGACCACCGGAAGATCAGCATCGCCCAGACGGCGGACGTCAAGCCGCTCGAGGCGCTCGAGCAGCAGGCGGTGCGGGACCAGGTGCTCCGGCGGGCGCTCCTCTTCGAGACCATGGCGGTCTCGCCGAGTCGGCGCCCGCACCGTATCATGATCTCGGTGACGCTTTCCTACCGGGGGGCCACGGAGACGGCCGAGGAGGAGAGCAGCGACACGCCGCGCAGCCGCGTGGAGGCGGCGGCCAAGGCGGCCGTCACGGTACTCGACCGCCTCCTCGCCTCGTCGAGCGCGTCGGTGGCGCTTGAGGGCGCGAAGATCGTGGAGGCGTTCGACCGCGAGTTCGCGTTCGTCGGCGTGCAGGGCCTGGGGGGGCGCGACTCGCTGCTCCTGACGGGCTCGGCGCAGATCAAGGAGAGCGCGGAGCGCGCCGCGGTATTCGCGGTGCTGGACGCGACCAATCGGTGGACCGAGGCGCGCCGGCCAGGCTGAGCGCGCGCGGATGATCGTCGCGGGGCGCCGTCCGGCGCACCGCCGGACCTTCAAGCCGGAAAGGACTCAAGGGAGGGGACCCCGGTCGACGCAGCACCCTAGCGGAGACTGAGCGGACAACTGAGAGCGGAGCGTCTGGTGGGCCATAGCGAGGCTTGCCACTTCCCGTAGTACTCGGATAGTACCCGAAGGGAGGTGACGCTCATGTTGCTGATCGACGTTGTCTCGGCGATGATCAATTTCATCGCGGGCATTTTCATGGCTGAGGGCCAGAACTGGCAGTAGGCCTAGGCTGGGGATCCCCACCCCCATATCTCATGCGCCAATCCCATAAAGTCGGCAGCTATGTCGCCCTAGTTACCGTCGTCTCGGCGGTTGCTATGGTCTTGGCATGGCAGGTCCGTGCCGCCTTGCCGGGATGGTGGGAACTTGGGAGCTTCATAGTTGTTGCCTTCCTCTTGGACCAGAGCAGTACCCGCCTGAAGGTCGAGGCCCACGGTTCGACTTCATTTGTCATTCACATGGCCGCCGGAATTCTTTTCGGCGGCTATTGGGGTGCCGTGGTTGCCTCGGTCTCAACGGTGCTGTCGATGCTGGCCGCGGGGACACCGCTGCAAAAGCTGATTTTCAATGCTTCCCAGCGGGCGCTGTGCGTGCTAGTCGCCGTAGCAGCTTACGAGGTTCTCGGCGGCGGGATGCCACCTGCGTACTTGCAAGTCGTGGGTGGGGTGGACTCTGTCCTGCTGCAGCGCGACCTCCTCTTGTTCTTTGCCTTTGCTGGAGTCTACTTCGCTGTAAATAGTCTGGCCGTATCAACCGTTGTCTCGCTCAACAATCAGCGAGCGTTTAGGGACGTCTGGAATCTTAATACTCGCGGCGTCCTCGGCTACGATTTGGGTGCGAGCGCGATCGCGCTGCTAATAGCCTGGGGTTACTCCTGGTCAGCGCACGCATTTGGCTTGGGCTCATACGCACTGTTCGGGGCTTTCATTCCGATCATTGTTGTGCGCCACATCTACGGATTGTACCATCAGCTGCAGGAGAGCGGTCAGGAGCTTCTGCAAGTTATGGTGAAGGCAATCGAAGCACGCGACCCGTATACGTCAGGGCACTCGCTGAGGGTGAGCGCCTTGTCGCGGACGATCGCCTTAGAATTGGGGCTTTCGGCACGTGAAGTGGCCGACATCGAGACGGCTGCACTGCTGCATGATGTTGGAAAGATTCATGAGGAATTTGCGCCACTACTGCGAAAAGAGAGCCGTTTGACGCCAGAGGAAACGGCTCTCATGCAAACGCACTCATCAAAGAGCGCAGAGCTGGTCGGTATTATTTCGAAGTTTCGCGGATTCATTCAGGAGTCTGTTCGTCACCACCATGAACGGTGGGATGGCCAGGGCTACCCCAGTGGGTTGAGTGGGGCGGCAATCCCGCTCGGTTCGAGAATTATCCTGGTTTCGGACACAATTGACGCAATGACTACTGATCGGCCGTATCGTAAACGTCTCGGCTTAGATGTAGTTGTGGCAGAGCTTCAGAAGTGCCGGGGCACCCCGTTCGAACCGAGTAGTGTAGAAGTTGTGATCTCATCGGTGGCTGTCCGGCGCCTTCTTTCAGAGTCAGTCCC
>JBLNHD010000027.1:0-4168 GCA_050268825.1 Gemmatimonadota bacterium | reverse complement strand
CCCGACGATCGTCGAAAAGCCCGCCCCCTCGCCGCCGAGCACGAAGCGGTTGAACTCGGCGAGCTTCCCCCGCTTCCGCTCCCAGCCCATCCAGACGCCTTCACGCGGGTTCCAGCGGCGGGGACGGTGAAAGAGATAGAACGCGTCCCCCGTCGTCGGGGCGTAGCGGCGGTTGAGATCGCGAACGCCGTCGGCGGCGGCGGCCAGGATTTCAGCGTCGCCCGGAAGCGTCTCGGACGGCGCATCGGTGAAATCACTCAGCAGCGCGAAATGGAGATGCGCCTCCCGGTTGGCCAGGAACTGCACCTCGAGGTTCTCGAGCGCTTCCGCTACCGCCTCGACGCTGCCGAAGAGCGTCGGAATCACGACGGCGGTGCGGAACTCCGGAGGAATCCCGTGCTCCCGCAGGTCCAGCTTGGGCAGCAGCCGCGGCGGCAGCAGCGCCGTGACGAGCTGGTTCACCACGTTGACGGCGATGTCGTTCGCCGGGATGAAGGCGAGGAGCAGCACCACCAGCCATTCGGCGCGTGCGCCGGCGCCACCGAGCCAGAAGAGGGCCGCGAGGGCGACGGCAGTCGCCGCCACGATGCCGCCGACGAAGACGGCGTCGGGATGGCGGTGGACCCACCGGTCGATCCACTCGCGCAGGCGCGGCCGGTATCCGGTCAGCCGCTCCAGCTCGGCCAGACCGTCGTCGACGAGGTAGTACCCGACGTGCGCATAGCGCACGTCGTCGGGAAAGCGTGCCGCCCCGTGCCGCGCGCACTCGATGGCGAGCTCGGCAATGGCCGTCTCGGGCTTCCGCGTCCGCCGGGCGATGTTCTCGACGACGTGCCGGTAGTGGTCGCGCGTTTCGAACGTCATGCGGGGATAGTCGCCCGAGGGATCGCTGCGCAGCACGCGCTCGATGCGGCTCTGCGCCTCGACGAACGTCTTCCAGTCCATGCGCCCCACCGCGCGCAGGCTGGAGATGCTGTTCGCCATGGCGATCTGCGTGAGGGCAAGGCGCTGGGTGGAGCGCGACGTCGCCTCCTCCGCTCCGAACGCCTCCTCCGTGACCCACTGCTCCAGCCGGCGCAACGTCGGGTGCGCACCGCCCTCGGCGCGCAGCTGCTGCAGGAAGCGCGAGACGAAGATCGCGTCCAGCGAGGGCGGTTGCGAGACGAAGTCCTGCACCGCGGCCTCGATCGCCGCATCATCGCCCTCGGCAGCGATGATCCTGGCGGCGGCGGCGTCCGCGCCCTCGAGGCTGTCGAGCCGCTGCACGGTGCGGAGCGCCATGCGCCGGACGTTTTCGATCAGCCCGAGGCGGAGCATGGCGGGAATGGCCCAGAGCTCGCCGATGGTGAGCGTGGCCGCCTGCTGGAACGCGGCCACGAACCCGGACGTGTTCTGCAGGTCGATCCGCCCCTCGGTGTGCGAGATCAGCGCGATCGCGAGCTCGTACACGCGCGGATACCCGGCGAGCGACCCGTTCGCGAGCTCCGGCAGCTCGCGGTAGTACCCGCTCGGCAGGCTCTCGCGGACTTCGCCGATGTGTTCCTGCACGACGTAGTAATTGTCGAGCAGCCAGTCCCCGGCGGGGCCGACTTCGCGGCCGGCGTCCGCGGCCGCGAGGAGCCGGCGGTGGGCCTCCTCGAGAATGCCCCGGGTGGCGTCGAGCCGCGCGAGCAGGGGCGTCTTGCGCCGCCCGCCGGCGGCGAGTCGCTGCGCCTTCGCGAGCGACCGCGCGCGCTCGGCGAGCCGCTCGGCGCCGAGCAGGTCGCCGCGGATCGGCCCGGCGAGCACCGTTTCGTGCGGGTCCGACCGGCGGCGGAAGAGGCGCGTGACGGCGCGGGGAAGCTCGAAGGTGGGGATGGCGATGGCCTCGGTACGGGGGCGTGGCGGAGCCGCGTTCGCGGACCTGGGTGCGTCGCTAGGGGAACATAGGACCCCCGCGGGAAGCGGGGAAAGGGCCTAGGTCACGATGGCGGTGACCAGTGCCGCGAGCGCGACGATCAGCGCACCCAGCGCCACGGCCAGGATCTGCCGCTCCCGCGGCGCGGGAAGCGCCGCCGCCTCGCGCGACTCGTACAGCGATTGCGACATCACGCTCTGGGCCGCCATGACCTCGTCCATGCCCTGCACGAAGTGGCGCTGGTGGATCCGCTTCTCCGGGTCGGGCCCCGGCTCGAACGTGGCGAGCTGGGCCGCCTTGAGGACCGCGTTCTTGATATCGCCTCCGCTCCGCGGGTAGCGCTCCGCGAGCTCGCGGAAGTTCACGTCCGCGGCGAGTGGCGTCTTCGTGGCATGGAGCTGCGCCCGCCAGATCCGCTCGCGCTCCTCGAGGCCCGGCAGGTCGAACCGGATATGCGTCCGGATGCGGCGCTCGAAGGCCGGGTCGAGGTTCGCCGCCAGGTTCGTCGCGAAGATCACGACGCCGGGAAAGCGCTCGACCTCGTTGAGGAGGACGTTGACCGTCGCGTTCGCCTCGCGCTCGTAGCCGTGGCTCAGCGACGTGAAGCGCCGGCTGGCGATCGCATCCGCCTCGTCGAAGAAGAGTACCGCGTCCTGCTTCTCGGCATCCCGGAAGACGGACGCGACATGCTTCGACGTCTGCCCCACCCAGCGCGACTCGAGCTCCGCATAACGGACCACCAGCAGCTTCCGCCCGAGCGTCGCGGCAATGGCCTCGGCCGCAATCGTCTTCCCGGTGCCCGGCGGGCCGGCGAAGTGCAATGCCAGGCCGGCCGTCCCGCCGTGCCGCTCGGCGAGGCCCCACCGGTCGAAAATGAGGCTTTGCTTGCGAATCAGCGCGAGCGCCTGCCGGATCGCGTCGAGCGTGGTCGGCGGCAGGATGACGTCCTGAAAGGTGCGCCTCGGCTCGACCACGTCGAAGAGGGGGCGCCCGAAGATGAGGTCGCGGATCGAATCGGACACCGGCTGGCTGCCTCCCGTGGACTGGTTTCCCGCCGTAACGTACACCCGCCGGGGCGAGCGCCCTGCGGCGCAGGTCACGGCGCGGGGTACCGACGGCCCCGGGGCCCTTACCCTGCGGCGAACCGCGTGAAGATTACGGAGACGGCAGGACCTGTTTCATTGGAGAAAGGCGACGAATGTCCCGTTTCGGCAACCCCGCATCGTCGGCGCTCGAGGACGCACAGGCGTACAGCGAAGCCCTGCTGGAGCTGCTGGGTGGGCGCGATGCGCTCTCCGTGCTGCGCGAGATGCCGGGCGCGCTCCGCCTGGCCATCGAGGGAATGACCGACGCCGCGCTCTCGGCGCCTGAAGCCCCCGGGAAGTGGTCGGTGGTCCAGGTGCTCGATCATCTCTCGGATTCGGAGCTGGTGGGATCCTTCCGCTTCCGGATGGTGCTGACCCAGCACCGCCCCGCGCTGCCCGGCTACGATCAGGACGCCTGGATCGCCCGATTACATCCGGCTGGCGGCTCGCCGCGCGCCGGCGCCGAACTCGCACTTCGCCGGTTCACGATGCTGCGGGAAGCCAACATCGAGCTCTTCGACCGGGCCTCGTCAGCGGACCGCAGCCGGGTCGGAATCCACGCCGAGCGCGGCGAGGAAAGCCTCGAACACATGATGAAGCTCTATGCCGGGCACGATCTGGTGCATCGACGCCAGCTCGACCGGATCCGCGCCGCCGTGTCCTCGAAATGACCGGGCCGGCATGGCTATCTTTGCGGACCCGTCGACTCACACCGTGCGAGGAGAAGTGATGCTTCCCAGATATGGATGGTTTGCCTCCGTCGTCATCGCCCTTGCCGCCGGGTGCGCCGGCGAGTCCGATGACCGGGCGCCCGGCGGCACCGACACGATGGCCGAGGCCCCGGCGCCCGCCGCGCCTGTCACGCCGGCGGCTGCCGGTGGCATGCTCGATCCGAACGCGGCCTCCGAGGCCGAACTCGTCGCTGCGGGGATGGACAGCGCCGCCGCCGCCGCGGTCGTCGCCGGGCGACCGTTCCAGGACATGCGCGCGGTGGACGCGGTTCTGGCCCGGTCGCTCGACGAAGCACGGCGGGACTCGATCTACACCCGCGTCTGGATGCCGATTGCGCTGAACTCGGCCACCCCTGAGGAGATCGAGCTCATCCCCGGCGTGGGCCCGCGGATGCGGCACGAATTCGAGGAATACCGGCCCTACACCTCGATCGAGCAGTTCCGACGGGAGATCG
>JBLNHD010000026.1:0-2521 GCA_050268825.1 Gemmatimonadota bacterium | reverse complement strand
GCGGCGAGGAGCGACTGCTCGCGCGCCTCGACCGGCCGATCCAGGAGGTTGCCTGGTCAGGCGACGGGGGATGGCTCGTGACTCGCACCGACAACGGCGTAGCCGGCGCCGGCGACCTCGTCGGAATCCGGATCGCCGGCGACACGACGCCCGTCCCGCTTGCGGCGACCAAGTACACCGAAATGCATCCGGCCGTCTCGCCGGACGGCCGATGGCTGGCGTACACCTCCGATGAATCGGGGGCGAACGAGGTCTACGTGCGGCCGTTCCCCTCCACCGGCAGCGGCCGGTGGCAGATCTCGAACGGCGGCGGCACGTCGCCGGTCTGGGGGCCGGGCGGCCGGGAGCTCTTCTTCCTCGGCTCCGGCCGCATGATGGCGGCTGAGCTGAACACCACGCCACGATTCGAGGTGGTCGGGCTGAGGCCGCTCTTCGAAACGGCCGGCTTCAACGTCGATCCGTTCCACCAGTCGTTCAGCGTCGCCCCCGACGGCCGGAGCTTCCTCCTGTCCCGGCGCCGTTCGACCGCTGCGGCCGCCGCGACGCTCCGTGCGGTGCTGGTTCAGAACTGGTTCACCGATCTCGAGGCGAGGATAAAGCGGTGAGCCGCCCGCGGGCAGGCGCCTTGTTCCCGTCACCCGGCTCCATGGCGCCGGACGGCGTTCCCTCGTATTCTAGGGTACCGTGACCGCGGACTCCCGAGCCAGTCTCAGTGACGCCCTATCCGACCGCTACCGGGTCGAGCGTGAGCTCGGCCGGGGTGGAATGGCCGTGGTGTACCTGGCGCACGACCTCCGCCACGGCCGCCCCGTCGCCCTCAAGGTCCTCAATCCCGAGCTGGCCCACGCCCTCGGCGCCGAGCGTTTCGAGCGCGAGATCCACGTCGCGGCGCGGCTGCAGCACCCGCACATCCTCACGGTGCTCGACTCCGGCGAGGCCGCCGGCCAGCTCTGGTTCACCATGCCCTTCGTCGAGGGCGAATCGCTGCGGAGCCGGCTTGCCCGCGAGTCGCAGCTTCCGGTGGACGAGGCCGTGCGCATCGCGCGCGAGGCCGCCGATGCGCTCGACTACGCCCACCGCCACGGCATCGTCCACCGCGACATCAAGCCCGACAACATCCTCCTGAGCGACGGCCACGCCCTCGTCGCCGATTTCGGCATCGCCCGCGCCCTTTCGGCCGGGGGGGAGCACCTCACCGCGACGGGCTCCTCGATCGGCACGGCCGCGTACATGAGTCCCGAACAGGCCGCCGGCGAGCGCGAGGTGGACGGGCGGAGCGACATCTACAGTCTCGGGATCGTGCTGTACGAGATGCTCGCGGGCGGCACTCCCTTCGCTGCGTCGACCCCGCAGGCCACGATTGCGCGCCGGTTCACCGAAGACCCGGCGCCGGTCCGGAGCCAGCGGCCTTCAGTGCCGGAGCACGTCGAGCGCGCGCTCCAGCGGGCGCTCGCGCGCACGGCCGCCGACCGCTTTACCACGGCCCGCGCCTTCGGAGAGGCCCTGACTGCGGTGCCGGTCGCCGCGGCGACCGTCACCACGCCGGTCGGGACTCCGGCCGCGCCGGCACCATCGGCGCTCGCGCGTGTGCGTCGTACCCCCGCCTATCTGGCCCTCGCGGTGGGCCTCCTCATCGGCGGCGGTGCGCTCTTCGCATGGTCGCGCTCCGGCGAGAAGGCGGACGCGACCGCCGAGCTGCGCGCAGGCTCCGCCGCCACCGGTGCGGTGCGCATCGCCGTCCTCCCCTTCGAGAACCTCGGCGACAGCGCGGACGCCTATTTCGCCGATGGCGTCACCGATGCCGTCCGCGGCAAGCTCGCAGAGATCAACGGCCTCGAGGTGATCGCGCGGAGCAGCTCCCAGGAATACGCGGGCGCCACCAAGCCGGCCGAGCAGATCGCCGACGAGCTGGGAGTGCATTACCTCCTGACGGGCACGGCGCGATGGGTCAAGGGCGCGGACGGCACGAGCCGGGTACAGGTGCGCCCCGAGCTCGTCGAGATCGGCGACGGCAGTGCGCACACCCGCTGGGGCGAGGCGTTCAACGCGCCGCTCACCGACGTGTTCGAGGTCCAGGAGCAGATCGCGGGCCAGGTCTCCGGGGCCCTCGACGTGGCGCTCGGCACCTCCGATCGCGAGCGCCTCGCCGAGGAGCCGACGAAGGATCTCGAGGCATATAACCTCTACCTGCAGGCGCAGGCCATCGTCGGCCGCGATCCCGGAAGTCTCCGCCGGATGGTCGAACTGCTCGAGGAGGCCGTGCGTCGCGATTCGATGTTCGCCATGGCCTGGGGCCGACTGGCTTCCAGCCGCGCGACCCTCGCGGACGTGGCGACGGCTCCAGTTCCCGTTGCCAAGATTCGCGAGGCGCTCGACCGCGCGATGGCGCTGGCCCCCGACGCGCCGACCACCTACTCCGCGCGCATTCTCTTCGCTCGCAACGTCGAGCGCGACCTCCCCCGGGCGCGGTCCCTCGTGCAGGAAGCGGTCGATCGGTATCCGAACGATGCCATCTTCCTCC
>JBLNHD010000025.1:0-9648 GCA_050268825.1 Gemmatimonadota bacterium | reverse complement strand
TTCATCGCCTCGATGATCATCCAGCAGCGCCGCTACGTCGCCACGACGCGCGAGTTCGGCGGCCGCCTCCTTCTCGCGCAGGAGGAAGAGCGCGCCTGGGTGGCGCGCGAGCTGCACGACGACCTGATCCAGCGCGTCGCGATGCTGGGCCACGAGCTCGGCGAGCTCGAGCGCATGGGGGCGGGCGGCGAGCCGCTCCGCCTTGCCGGCATCCGGGAAGAGCTGCACGACCTGGCCGGCGAGATCCGCCGCATCGCCCACTACATGCATCCCACGGTGCTCGATCATCTCGGGCTTCCCGCCGCCCTCCTCCAGCTCGGGGCGGAGTTCGGGACCCAGGGCCTCGAGGTGCACGTGGACGCCGCCGTGCGCGCGGACGCGCTCCCCGCCGACGTGGCCACCTGCCTTTTCCGCGTGGCGCAGGAAGGGCTGCGCAACGCCCGCCGCCACTCGGGGGCGGGCGAGGCCGCGCTGGTGCTGCGCCGTGATGCGGGCGGAGTGTCGGTGAGCATCTCGGACCAGGGTGCCGGCTTCGATCCCGAGGCGCCGGCGGCGCTCGCCGGTCTCGGGCTCACCAGCCTGCGCGAGCGGGTACGCCTGCTGCAGGGGCGCCTGACCGTCCGTTCGCACCCGGGTCGGGGCACCACGATCACGGCCTGGGTCCCGGTCGAGGAGAACGGATGACGCACCGCCCCACGCTCCTGCTGGCCGACGATCATGCCCTCATGACGGAAGGGCTCCGCGCCATGCTCGAGCCGGAGCACGAGATCGTCGACGTCGTGCGGGATGGCCTGCAGGTCGTCGCGGCCGTGGAGTTTCACCGGCCGGACCTCGTGCTGCTCGACCTGTCGCTCCCCGGACGCAGCGGGCTCGAGATCGCGGCGGAGCTCCATGCCCGCATGCCCGGGACCCGCGTCCTCATCGTGACCATGCATGCCGACCGCATCTATGCCGATGAGGCGCTCCGTGCCGGCGCTGCCGGCTACGTGCTCAAGCTCGCGCGCGCCGAGGAGCTGCGGTACGCCATCGGCGAAGCGCTCGCGGGGCGCCAGTACGTGACGCCGCTGCTGCACGAGCAGACGGCGCCGGGCGCCGGGCGCACCGAGCCCCGGGGGCTGCCCGACGCCGCCGGGCTCCTCGCGCTCACCGAGCGCCAGCGCGAAGTGCTGCGCCTCATCGCGCAGGGGCGCACCACGCAGGAGATCGCCGACGCGCTCGAGGTGAGCTCCAAGGCAGTCGAGTTTCACCGCGTGCGCATCAAGAAGGTGCTCGGCCTCAGCAGCACGGCGGCGCTCGTGCGCTATGCGGTGGCGGAGGGGCTCGTGTGAGCGCGCACGAGATCGTCGTGGACGTGGGCGCCGGCGACATCGACGACCTCGGCCACGTCAACAACATCGTCTACCTCCGCTGGGTGCAGGAGGCAGCCACGGCTCACTGGCGTGCGGCCGCGCCGGCGGACGCGGTGGACGCGGTTGCCTGGGTCGTGCGGCGCCACGAGATCGACTATCGCCACCCCGCCATGCCCGGCGACCGGGTCGTCGTGCGGACCTGGATCGGAAAGGCGGACGGCCTCACCTTCGAGCGGCTCACCGCGATCCTCCGGGCATCGGACAGGCGCATCCTCGCGGAGGCGCGTACCTTATGGATCCCGGTCGACGCGCGATCGGGGCGGCCCACCCGCGTGAGCGAAGAAGTCCGCCGCCGCTTCTCCACCTCCTGAGACCCCGGTCCGGGCCATCGCCGATGCGCCACCTCACTGCCTTCCGGTTCGCCGGCTGGTTCCTCCTCATCGCCGGCGTCGTGTACCTCGTGCTCGGCGTGCTGGCGCAGGCCCGCGGCGGCAATGCGCCCTGGTCGTTCTTCGTGCTCGGCCTCGTCGGCATCGTCGTCGGAAGCTCGGTGCTGCGGTGGACGCGCCGGAAACTGCAACCCTGACGCGAGGATGATCCGATGAGCCATCACGAGATGACGACGACGGGCTTCACCTTCGACGGCTATCGCATCGTCCAGAGTCTCGGCGTGGTCCGCGGGATCAGCGTCCGCTCGCGCTCCCTGTTCGGGACGATCGGCGCGGGCTTTCAGACGATCGTCGGCGGGAACATCGGCCTCCTGACCACGCTCTGCGAGAAGACACGCCGGGAGGCGTTCGAGATCATGCTCGAGCATGCGCACGGGATCGGCGCCAACGCGGTCATCGGCGTGCGATACGATGCCACCGAGATCATGACCGGGGTGAGTGAAGTGCTCTGCTACGGCACCGCGGTGGTGGTCGAGCCGGCATGAGCGCCGGCGGCAGGCTCGAGGCGATCTGGATCAAGCGCGCCCATCGCGGACCGATGGACCGGGTGGAATCGGCGGCGCTCGTGGCGGGCCGTGGCCTGGTCGGCAACGCCGACCAGGGGAAGCGCCGGCAGGTGACCGTGATCGCGCAGGAAACCTGGTCCCGGCTCATGACCGAGCTCGGCGCGGCCGCGGATCCATCGGCGCGGCGCGCGAATCTCATGGTAAGCGGCGTGGACCTCCTCGACAGTCGCGGCCGGATCCTTTCGGTCGGCTCCTGCCGCCTTCGCATCGCCGGCGAAACGCGCCCGTGCGAGCGCATGGACGAAGCCGTGCCCGGGCTCCGGCGCGCCATGGATCGGGCCTGGGGCGGGGGCGCGTTCGCCGAAGTGCTCGAGGACGGCACCATCGCGATCGGCGATGCTGTCCACTTTCTACCACACTAGGGTTTTTCCTAGTAGCGCGTGCCGCCATGAATGTCGTATCGTGCGCTGTCCCTGGCGCAGGAAATCATGGCCGAGCCGCGACCCGCACGCATTCTTGTCGTCGATGATGACATCCCGCTCCGCCGCGCCATCTGCCGGGGCCTCGAGAAGTGCGGCCACGTCGTGGATACCGCGGACGACGGCCTCACCGGCTGGCAGCTCATTCAGGCGGCGAACCCGCAGTATGATCTCGTGATCACGGACAGCCGGATGCCACGAATTCCCGGGCGCGTGCTCATCGCCATGGTGCGGGAGCGATTTCCCGACCTGCGGGTGCTACGCGTGAGCGGCGATGTCGGGAACGACCCGGTGCCGGAGGGTGTCCTCACGCTCGGCAAGCCGTTTTCTCTCGAAGAGCTCGGGCGCGCGGTGGCGCTCGCACTCGCATGACGGGAAGCCGCGCCGCCAGCCGGCCGGCGTTCCGCGCCACGGATGGGGACGAGCGCCTGCAGGTGCTGCTCCTCTTCCTCCTCGGGCTGTGCGTCCTGGCGGGGTGGATCCTCATCCGCGCGCTGGCACCAGCTGCGGACAGGGACACAGGCCCCCCGCCCGGAATCGAGGCTATCACACCGGGCGGCTGAGCTCAGCGCTGATGCGCCACGCGTCGCTCCGGGCCCCCGTAACCGGCGTCGCGCGCGCGCCGGCGCTCGATCGGCGCGTCGCCGGGTGCCTGATCCGGCGTGGCGCGACTGCGGTCCACCGCTGTCCGGGACGCCGGGTGCCCTCCGCTCGCGCCCGCATCCGATGCGCCGCCCATCGCCGATTCCGGCGCCGGGCCCGGGGATCGATCCTTCCCGTTGTTCTCCATGCGTGACTCCGTCGTGAGATTCGAGTATCCTGCGCCTTCCAGGTAACGTAGAGAGCGCCAGGCGGGAGAAGTGTGCCCGGAATCACGAGCGGCACCGGTCCGTGCCGACAGCGAGGAGAGCCATGGACGAGCAGCAGCGCCGTGAACGCACGCTGGACCCTGATGACTGGGCCGGGATGCGCGCCCTGGGCCACCGCATGGTGGACGACATGCTCGGCTATCTGGAGCAGGTGCGCGAGCGCCCTATCTGGCAGCCGGTTCCCTCCGAAAGCCGCAGCGCACTCGCCCGTCCCCTCCCGCGCGCGCCGGAAGGCGCCGAGCGCGCCTATGCAGACTTCGTCGAGCACGTCCTGCCGTACCCGATGGGCAACATTCATCCGCGGTTCTGGGGGTGGGTCATCGGGACCGGGAGCCCGCTGGGCGCCCTCGCCGAGCTCCTCGCCGCGACGATGAACCCGAACGTCGGCGGAGGCGATCACGGCGCCACCTATGTCGAGGCCCAGGTGCTCGACTGGTGCAAGGAAATGCTCGGCTATCCGATGGAGGCGAGCGGCCTCCTCGTGAGCGGCGGCTCGATGGCCAACCTCCTGGGGCTGGCCGTCGCGCGGAATGCGCGGGCCGGCTACGACGTGCGGAAGGACGGGGTGCGCGGCGCGCCCGGCCCCCTCACCGTGTATGGATCGTCGGAAATCCACAGCTCCATCCAGAAGACCGTCGAGCTCCTCGGCCTCGGTCACGGCGCGCTCCGCCTCATCCCGGTCAACGACCGGTTCGAGATGGACATCGGCGCGCTGGAGGCCGCCATCGCCCACGATCGGGCGGCGGGCTGCGTGCCGATCGCCATCGTGGGCAGCGCCGGCACGGTCAATACCGGCGCCTTCGACGACCTCGCTGCGCTCGCGCGCATCGCGGAGCGCGAGGACATCTGGTATCACGTCGATGGTGCCTTCGGGGCAATCGCAGCGCTCGATCCGGAGCTGCGTCCCCGCCTCGCCGGGATGGAGCGCGCCGACTCCCTCGCGTTCGACCTCCACAAGTGGATGTACGTCCCGTACGACGCCGGGTGCATCCTCGTGCGCGACGCCGCGGCGCACCGCGCCACGTTCACGCTCACGCCCGGCTATCTCGCGCGCGCCTCGGGCGGTGTGGCCGCCGGCGAGATCTGGCCGAGCGACTTCGGCATCGAGCTCTCGCGCGGGTTCAGGGCGCTCAAGGTGTGGATGATGCTCAAGGAACACGGGATCGAGCGGTTCGCCGCGCTCGTCCGGCAGAACGTCGAACAGGCACGCTACCTCGAACGGCTCGTACGGGAGCGCCCGGAGCTGGAGCTCCTGGCTCCGGTGCCGCTCAACATCGTCTGCTTCCGCTACCGGGGCGACGGCACCCTGTCGGAGGAGGAGCTGAACGCGCTCAACACCGACCTGCTGGTGCGCCTGCACGAAGAGGCCGTTGCCGTGCCGTCCACCGCATCCATCCGCGGGCGCAAGGCGATTCGCGTGGCGATCTCGAACCACCGCACGCGTCGCGAGGACCTGGAGGGGCTGATCGAAGGGACGCTGCGGATTGCGAGGCAGCTCACCGGGAGCGTCGAGCGGGCGAGCAGTGGCGCCCGGTAGGACGCCGGGCGCACGAAACGCGAGGGGGTGTGCGGCACTCGCTGCCGCACTGGCCGTTGCCTGCGCCGAATCGACACCCGCGTCATCCGCATCGGCCGTGCGCGACAGTGCGGGGATCCGCATCGTCGAGCACCCCGGAGCGGCGCTCGCCCGGCTTCCGGAGTGGCGCGTGTCGGCGGAGCCGGCCCTCACGATCGGCGGCTCGACCGATGACGCCGAGAGTGTGACCGAGGTGGCCGGCGCCTATCTCACGCCCGACGGGACGATCGTCTACGCCGACGCGGCGGCGCACCAAGTCCGGATCCACTCGCCGGACGGAGCGCACCTTCGGTCGCTGGGCCGTCGCGGAACGGGACCGGGCGAGTTCAGCCATCTCACGTCCCTCTGGCGCCGCAGCGACTCGGCGGCCGTCTACGACATGAGCGCAAAGCGCCTGACGGTTGCGCCGCTCGACGGGTCCCCTCCGCGGACGGCGGCGCTCCGGCACGCGGGCTTCCTCACGTCGGTGCAGGGAAGCGCGGATGGCCGGATGGTCACGCGGCAGCTCGACGCCGCCGCGCTCGCCGGCGTGGGCGCCGATGCGGCGCGGGTGCCGGAGCATGTCCTGGTGATTTCGCCGGACGGCCGTTCGGCCGATACGATCCTCACGATTGCCGGGCCGGCAACCTACCTGCCGCCGGAATCGCCCGGCTGGGACGGGCCCGCGCCGGTGGGCTTCGGGCCCGAGAGCCAGCTCGTGGTGATCGGGGATTCGATCCTGATCGGGACCAACGAGGCGTTCGAAGTGACGACCTACGACCTGGCGGGTACGCCGGTGCGCATCGTCCGCGTCGATGCGGTGGCTCGGGCGGTCGAGGCAGACCACGTGAACCGCGCCCGCCAGGCCGCCTGGGAGGAGTTCGAGCCCCGCGCCGGCAACATGCCGCCCGAGATCGTGGCGCAGTTCCGCGCTTTCCTGCACGCGCAGCGATACGCGGAACGTTTTCCGTTCCACGGCGCGCTCGCGACGGACCTGGCCGGCAATCTCTGGCTGCAGGAGTACGCCGCGCCCGGCGATTCGCAGGAGCGCTTCACCATCGTCGGACGCGACGGCGCGCTCGTTGCGCGCGTGACCCTGCCGCCGGGGCTCCACTTCCTCGGGGCGAATGACGCGCACGTGCTGGGCCTCTGGCGTGACCCCGACGGCGTGCAGCAGCTCCGCCTCCACGCCTTTACCCGGTAGGCGTCACGCGGGGCCGGCCGCTCTTATCTTACGGCATGCCCCGTCCCACGGTTCCCCGCCGCACGATGTTCTGGCGCGCGATCCGCCGCCGCTGCCCGCGCTGTGGCGGCGGCGACATCTTCTCCAGCTGGTTCCGCATGCGGGAGGAATGCCCCACCTGCGGCCTGCATTTCGTGCGCGGCGAGGACGGCTACACGCTCGGCGCGCTCTGGTTCAATCTCATCGCCGCCGAGGCGGTGACGACCACGACGATGCTGGCGACGCTCCTCCTCACCTGGCCGGACGTCCCCTGGGACGTGCTCCGGATTTCCGGCCCGATCGAGGCGGTGGCGATGCCGCTGCTCTTCTTTCCGTTCTCGCGAACGCTCTTCCTCGCGTTCGATCTCTGCCTCCGGCCGGACCCGGCAACTGCCTGAGCGGGCCTATCGCTTCGGGCACCCTTCCCGCTGACGCGTATCCGCGAGCGTCACGACCTTCCATCCCTCCTGATACTTGGCGAGCTGGAATGCGTCCACGCCGCAATGGCTGAATTGCTGACCCAGGTAGAAATCGTACTCCATCCAGACCGTGGCGAGCCGGCCGTCGATCCGGACCTCGGTGTTGTACGTCCGCTCGTCCCACACCGAGTCGCTCGGCTGGGACACCGCCTCGACGAAGCTCTGGGGCTTGTCCATCGAGATCCGGGGCGTGCCGTCCCGCGCGGTGAAGACGGTGATGAGCTGGGCTTCGGGCGCAAAGGCCGAGCGGAGCAGCGTGGTGTCCCGCTTCCGCATGGCGTCGAAGATGCTGGTCGTGACCTGCACGATGGCCGCGGTGTCCGCCGCCGTCTGCGCGGCGGTGATTCCGGGGGTCAGGAAGAGCACTCCGGCCAGCGCAATGAATTTCCGCATGAAGTCCTCGAAGGTGTGGTGAGAGATCCGGGGCGCTCTACGGGCGGAGCCGGGCCCCGGTTTCCCGGGGGCTGCTCCGGAACCTGCAAGAGGGTATAATCGTAGGATTCCCCGACAGAACGGGCACCCGCCCGCTCACTTCATTTCCGACCGGAGTTCCGGACCCACCATGCTCACCGGCATCTTCATTCTTGCTGCCTTGCAGCAGGCCGCACCGCAGACGCCTCCCCCCGCCCTCGCTCCGTCGCCCATCGCCCGGCTGGAACTCGCGACGGGGCCAGAAGTTACGATGACGGCCGGGGATTCAATGCTGCTCAGTGCCCGCCCCGTCGACGCAAGCGGCAAGCCGGTGCCCGATGCCCGGGTCCGCTACTTCCTCGCCGGCGGCTATTTCGAGGGAGGGGTCGATTCGCTCGGCATGGTCCGCTCGGGATCGACCGGCTCGGTCATGGTCGGTGTCGTCGCCTCGGTGCCCGGGACGAAGCCGTACGTCCAGCGGGTCCGGGTCCGCATGGTCCCCGGGCCGGCGGCGCGGATCGAAGTCACGCCGGCGATCTCGAAGCTGGTCGTCGGGCAGCGGATTCGCCTCGCGGGCCGCGCCTTCTCGAAGGCCAACGACGAGCGGGATGACGCCGTGAGCTGGCGCAGCTCCGCCGCATCCACCGTGCGCGTCTCGAACGACGGCGTGGTGACGGCGCTGGCCCCCGGACGCGCCGTCATCACGGCGTCGGCGGGCGGCGTCAACGAAGCGGTCGAGATCCAGGTGGTAGCGAACACGATCGCCTCGGTCGAGCTCACGCCCAATCGCGTGGACGCGAAGGAGGGCGACGTGATCCGCTTCACCGCCGTGGCCAGGGACGCGAGCGGCCGCGCGATCACCGGCCTCACGCCCCAGTGGAGCTTCTCTCCGGGAGACGGCCAGATAGAGGCCGACGGCTCGTTCGTCGGGTACAACCCCGGCACCTACCTCGTGAGCGCGAGCTTCGGCTCCCGCTCCGCCGATGCGCCCGTGACGCTCGCGCCGCGCGACGTGCGCCGCGCGGCTACCATCGTCGGGCGGCTGCCGCGCACCCGCTTCAACACCGAAGAAGTCTGGATTCATCCGAACGGCAAGTACGCGTATCTCGGCAGCGGCGGCGGCGGCGACGTCATGTATGCGATCGACATCTCCGACCCGTCGAAGCCCACCGTGACGGACTCGGTCGTCTCCAACACGCGCCGCGTCAACGACGTCATGTCCACGCCGGACGGGAAATTTCTCGTCTTAACGCGTGAGGGCGCCTCCGACCGGAAGAACGGGATCGTGATCGCCTCGATCGAGGATCCGGCGCACCCGAAGGTCATCGCCGAGTTCACCGAGGGGGTCAATTCCGGCGTCCACTCGGCGTTCGTCTACCGGCAGGAGAAGTACGGCACGCACGTCTACCTGACCAACGACGGCACCGGCGCGATCCACGTCGTGGACATCAGCGACCCGTACCACCCGAAGGAAGTCGCCCAGTGGCGCACCAACCGGCCCGATGCCGGCCGGACGCTGCATGACGTGGACGTGCAGGACGGGCTCGCGTACCTGAGCTACTGGAACGACGGGCTCGTCGTGCTCGACGTCGGCAACGGCGTCAAGGGTGGGAGCCCGTCGAACCCGCAGCTCGTCACCCAGTACAAGTACGACCTCAACAAGCTCTACGCGGAAGTCGAGGCGGTCGGCGGCCCGGGCTTCATCCGCGGCACGCACACCGCCTGGCGCCACGGCAAGTACGTCTTCATCGCGGACGAGGTCTTCCCCGCGAGCGGCGTGCGCGGGGCCAAGGATGCGGCTGCCGGCCGCGCCTACGGCCGGCTGCAGGTGATCGACGTGAGCGACATGGAGAAGCCGCGCTCGGTGGCGTGGTACGAGCCCGAGTTCGGGGGCGTGCACAACATCTGGGTGGCGGGAGACACGCTCTACATGGGCGCGTACAACGGCGGGTTCCGTGCCTTCGACGTCTCCGGGGAGCTGCGTGGCGATCTCCGCGCGCAGAACCGGGAAATCGCCCATGTGAACACGGCGGACCTGAGCGGCAAGGTGCAGAACAGCGCGATGACGTGGGGTGTCGTCGTGAAGGACGGCCTGGCCTACGTCAACGACATGCACAACGGTCTCTGGATCGTGAAGATCGAGCCGAGGGCGCAGGCGCTGACGCCCTAGGTCCGCACGCCGCCGGGCCCGGCCGGCCGGAAACGCAGGGGACGGGCAGGCACCAGGCTCCGGTGCCTGCCCGTCGCTTTCCACCCGGCACGCCGCGTGCATGTCGCCTTTCGCAACGCGATGTATCTCCGGAATCCTCCCGGAGCCGCTCACCGTATT
>JBLNHD010000024.1:0-9962 GCA_050268825.1 Gemmatimonadota bacterium | reverse complement strand
CCGTTGACTTTGGAGAGCGCGGTGAGTGCGAGCACGGGGGTCCGGGGCAAGGCGTCTCGGTGCGGGCGGGCGCGGCAATGGAACTTACATGGGCCGGCCGTGGCAGGCCTCTGAAACCTGCGGCGCCCCTGTTACGTTTCTATTTGAGACATCGGGACGGCTACCCCCAAGAGGCGGGCTTATGCGTGGCTACTGGCTCAAGATAGCGCTCGGGGCCCTGGCGATCTTCGCCATCGGGATGGGCATCGTTTCGGTCTTCGAGGTCGGACGCCGCAACGTCGAAGCGGTCGTGGAGGGGACCGGGCCGATCACGGTGCCGCTCGCGTTCGTGCCCCTGAACGTCGACGGGGCCAGGCTCGGCACGCTCCGGCGGGTCCGGGTGTACCGCGATTCGCTCCAGCGGCCGACGCGGATCGAGGCCACCATTTCGGGCGCGGATTCCGCCGGGCTCGCCCGGCTGGCGGATTGCGTGCTGGCCATCGACAGCGCCGACGTGCGCGGCAACGTCCGACCGAACCACTATCGCTGCCTCGGTGCGGGCGACACGGCGGGCGCGGATCTCGTCACGTTCGGCGAGCTCCTGATCCGCGATCGCACCGAGCGCTTCTCGCTCTTCGCCCCGCGGGCGCAGGTCGAGGAGGTCACCTCGAGCTTTGGCCCGAGTGTGAGCGCGAGCGACAGTGCGGCGGGGGATTCGCTGGAGCGCGAAGAGGCGCGGATCGAGGCGATTGCGGACAGCATGGCCGAGGCTGCGGATTCCCTCCACCAGGTGGAAATGGAGCGGATCGACTCGGTCCGGCAGTCGGTCTTTCAGCGGCGCGAGGGGCAGTAGGTGTGCCAGCCCTAACTTGTTGACAAAACAGCTGATAGGAGATAGGCCGCCGCGCCCGTGAGGGCGCGGCACGACTTTTGACTTGCACCGCCCCTCCGCATTACCTTGTGGCACATGCGTTCGCATGATCCACGTCCGGCCGGTTTCGGTTTGTCCCTGTTCCCGTCACCCTGTCTCACCCTGTTGCCGGCCCCGTGCCGGGCGGCGCGCCATTTCGAGGATCGTCCATGACCGGATCGAGCTCCACGAAGTTCATTTTCGTCACCGGCGGCGTGGTGTCCTCCCTCGGCAAGGGGATCGCGGCGGCCTCACTCGGGCGGCTCCTGGTCGAGCGCGGCCTCAGCGTGACGATGCAGAAGTTCGATCCGTACATCAACGTCGATCCCGGGACGATGTCGCCGTTCCAGCACGGCGAGGTGTTCGTCACCGACGACGGGGCGGAAACCGACCTCGACCTCGGCCACTATGAACGGTTCATCGATCGGTCGCTCTCGCAGCAGAACAACATCACCACCGGGCGCATCTACCAGACGGTGATCCACAAGGAGCGCCGGGGCGAGTACCTGGGCTCGACGGTCCAGGTGATCCCGCACATCACCGACGAAATCAAGAATGCGCTGCGGCGCTCGGCCCCGGGGCACGACGTCGTGATCACCGAGATCGGCGGCACGGTCGGCGACATCGAATCGCTGCCGTTCCTCGAGGCCATCCGCCAGTTCCGCCAGGAAGTCGGGCGGGACAACGCGCTCTTCGTCCACCTGACGCTGGTGCCGTACATCGCCGCCGCCGGCGAGCTCAAGACGAAGCCCACCCAGCACTCGGTGCGGGACCTCATGCAGATCGGCATCCAGCCGGACATCCTGATCTGCCGGAGCGAGCAGCCGCTCGCCGCCGACATCAAGCGCAAGATCGCGCTCTTCTGCAACGTCGACTTCAGCTGCGTCGTCGAGAGTCCGGACGTCAAGTCCATCTACGAGATTCCGATCCGGTTCCACGACCAGGGGCTCGACCGCGAGGTCTGCGACCGCCTCCGGCTCGAGACGAAGGAGCCGGACCTGACCGCCTGGAAGGCCATCGTGGAGCGGGTGCTGCGGCCCTCGCGCGAGGTGCGCATTGCCGTGGTGGGCAAGTACACCGACCGTCACGACGCCTACAAGTCGGTGCAGGAGGCGCTGATTCACGGCGGGATCCCGCACGACGCCCACGTGCGCATCGAGTGGCTCGGCAGCGACCGCTTCACCGACCAGGCGGCGGCGGGCGACCTGCTCCGCGGGTTCGACGGCCTCCTCATTCCCGGCGGGTTCGGGGAGCGCGGGGTCGACGGCATGGTCGAGGCGATCCGCTGGGCGCGCGAGAACGGCCTGCCGTTCTTCGGCATCTGCCTCGGGCTGCAGGTGGCGATCATCGAGTTCGCGCGCAACGTGTGCGGCCTGCCCGATACCAACAGCACCGAGTTCGCGCCGGAGTGCGCCACACCGGTCATTGCGCTGATGCAGTCGCAGCGCGACGTGACCAACCTCGGCGGCACCATGCGCCTCGGCGCGTATACGGCGCGGCTCCGTCCCGGCTCGAAGGTGGCGCAGGCCTATGGCGCCACCGAGATCAGCGAGCGCCACCGCCACCGGTGGGAGGTGAGCAACGCCTACCGGGACGTGCTCGCCGAGTACGGCCTCCGCCTCTCGGGCCAATCGCCGGACGGCGGGCTCGTCGAGGTCATCGAGCTGCCCGACCATCCCTGGTTCCTCGGCTGCCAGTTCCATCCGGAGCTCAAGTCGCGCCCGACACGGCCGCATCCGCTCTTCGCCGCGTTCATTGCCGCCGCGCTCCGGCGCCGCGAGGCGGCAGCTGCGCCCGGGGCCCCGATCGAGCTGGCCGCCGCGAGCCGTTGATGCGGCTCCTCCTCGTCGGCCTGGCAGTCATGCTGGCGGCCTGTGGCGAGGAGAACGCTCCCCCGTCCGGCGTCATGGCCGAGGCGGACAGCGCGGACCAGCGGATGTACGGCGTGACGCAGCATCTCGACCACGACGGCATCCGCCGGAGCACCATCCAGGCCGACACCGCGTATCTCTACGACGCGCGCCAGGTCACGATCCTCCTCGGCGTCCGGGCGGCCTTCTACGACGACAACGGCGTCGAGACATCCTCGCTCACGGCGAATCGCATGGAATACAACATCCGCGATGGATCGCTCCGGGCCGAAGGCAACGTCGTTCTCGCCGTGTCCGACGGGCGGCGACTCACCAGCTCGGCGCTGACCTACGACCCGGGCCGCAATTCGCTGTCCAGCGACAAGCCCTTCGTGCTGACGCGCGGGGCCGAACGGGTCGAGGGCGACGGGTTCCGCGCCGACGCCGACTTCCGGAACTTCGTCGCGAGCCGCCCGCGCGCCATCGCCGGCGACAGCCTCATCCTCCCCGGGCAGTGATGCGCCGCGCCCTCGTGCCGCTGCTCCTGGTCGCCCTCCTTCCCGTGGAGGCGGCAGCCCAGGCGCGGGGGGAACGGTGCCGCGTGCAGCTGGTCTCGTCGAGCGATTCGGGCGGCTACCTCGGCACCAGCTACTTCGCGAGCGGCGACGTGCGGCTGCGCTGCGCCGGGCAGCCGATCACGATGGAGACGGACAGCGTCATCGCGCACGCGAGCGGCGACGTCGAGTTCCACGGCTACATGCGCTATCGCGACACGACGGTCGCCATCGACGCGCGCCGCGCCTACTACCGCAAGGCGACCGAGACGTGGGAGGCGCGCGGGAACGTGGTCGTGCGGAATCTCGGGACCGGCTCGACCGTGCGCGGGCCCTCGATCGATTACATGCGCCCCGCGGCCGGGCTCAGGGACAGCGCGGAGATGTTCGCGACCGGCCGGCCGCAGGTCGAATATTTCGACGCCGACTCCGCCCCCGGCGACACGGCCGAGCCGTACGTGATTCTCGCGGATCGGCTGCGGTCGCGGGGGAACGCGCTGATCTGGGCCGGGGGCCGGGTCACGATCGACCGCAGCGACCTCCGCGCGCGTGGCGACTCGCTCCGCCTCGACACCGGCACGGAAGACGACGGCACGCTCCTCGGCCAGCCGGTCTTCGAGGGCCTTGGCGCGGACAGCTTCTCGCTCAGCGGGTCGCGGATCGACTTCGAGCTGGCGCAGCGGAAGCTCGACCATATCGTCGCGGCCGGACGGGGGCACCTCGTGCGCGCAGAGTGGGATCTCACCGCGGATACGATCGCGGCCGATCTCACCGCCGGAACGGTGGAGCAGCTGCTGGCCTGGGGCGACAGTCTGCGGCCGGATGGCAAGTCCGATCGCCACGCCGTGCGCGGCGACTCGGTGGCATTCGATCTTCCTGGGGAGGTGCTGCGCCAGATCCGGGTCTTCGGCGCCGCCTGGGTGGCCGGGACGCCCGACTCCGCATCGGGCGAGCGCGACTGGATGACGGGCGACACGGTCGTGGCCGATTTTGCCGAGCCCGCCGGCGCCGACAGCAGCGAAGCGTCGCTCACCCGCCTCTCGGCCCGGCACGACGCACGATCCTTCCACCACGTCGAGCCGGCGGAGGCGGGCAAGCCGCCGTCGATCGCCTATGTGCGCGGCGCAGCGATCACCATCCAGATGCAGCCCGGCGGCGCGGAGAAGGTGGCGCGGGTGGACGTCGTGGGACAGGTCGAGGGGGTCCAGCTCGATCCCGCCGACTCGCAGGCGGGAAACCCGTGAGCGACGGCTGGCTCGGCGCCGTCACCCGCCGCGATCCGTCGGTGCCGCTCACGCTCGCGGCCGTCGTGCGCGGCGCCGGCGAGCACGGCGCGCTCTCGCTCGCCGAGCTGCTCATCGCGTACCGGGAGACGTTCCTGCTCACGTATCGCGACCTCTCGCGCGGCGTCGAGCCCGACCTCTCGGAAGACGAGATCCGCGAGCACCTGACCGGCTCGCTCCTCCCGCGCCTCGCATCCGAGGGGTGGCTCGAGGATACGGCCACGATCGGCTGGGACGCGATCCAGGCCGTCGGCGACTGGTGGCCGCAGGCGGCCGCCGATCGCACGGCGGCGGTGGACGGCCTCATCCGCGTGGCCCGCACGAGCCTTCGCGCCCCGCGGCGCGCGGCGCCGACCGGGCCGCGCAGCGTGCTCGAAGGAATCGAGCTCTCGAAGTCGTTCCGCCACCGCCGCGTGGTGGACAGCGTCAGCGTCCGCGTCGAGCAGGGTGAGATCGTCGGGCTCCTCGGACCGAACGGGGCCGGGAAGACGACCACGTTCTACCTGATCACGGGCCTCATCCGGCCCGAGGCGGGACGCGTGGTGCTCGACGGGACCGACATGACCTCGCTGCCGATGTACCAGCGCGCGCGCCGGGGAATCGGCTACCTCGCGCAGGAGCCCTCGATCTTCCGCCGGATGACGGTCGAGGACAACATCCGCGCGATCCTCGAAGTCCGCGGCCTGAACCCGCGGGAGCGCGAGCGCGAGCTCGAGCGGGTCCTCGACGAGCTTTCGATCCGCCATCTCCGGCGGGCGCGCGCCTACTCGCTGAGCGGCGGGGAGCGGCGCCGTCTCGAGATCACCCGCGCGCTCGTCACGGAGCCCAAGTTCATGCTGCTCGACGAGCCGTTCGCCGGGGTCGACCCGATCGCGGTGCACGACATCCAGACCATCGTGGCCGGGCTGCGGCACCGCGGGATCGGGGTGCTGATCACCGACCACAACGTGGAGCAGACGCTCGATATCGTGGACCGCGCGTACATCATGTTCGACGGCAAGGTGCAGGCGGCGGGGACCGTTCGGGACCTCGTCTACAACGACCGGGTGGCGCAGCGCTACCTCGGTCCGACGCTGACCACGCGCCTTCGCGCGCGACTCGAGGCGGTAGCATGAGAACCGGACTCGCCCAGACGACGGGACTTCGGCAGGAGCTGCGGGTCAATCCGCGGCTCTACCAGGCCATGGACATGCTCTACATGCCCATGATGGACCTGCAGCAGCACCTCAAGCAGGAGCTCCTCTCCAACCCCTTCCTCGAGCTGCTCGAGCCGGAGGAGGAGCAGGGGGACGAGAAGCCGGTGGAGCAGGAGAAGGCGGAGACGAAGAAGGAAGACGAGATGGACTGGGAGGAGATCCTCCTCAACGGCTTCGACGTGGGCGGCACGCGCGAGCAGTTCGAGGCCACCGAGTACATCGAGCCGGTGACGGTCGAGACGACGAACCTGATCGACCACCTGCGCGAGCAGCTCCAGATGATCGAGCTCACGCCGCGCCAGCGGCTCCTGAGCGAGGAATTCCTGGGCAACATGAACGACGACGGGTATCTCGCCGCGTCGCTCGAGGAGATCCACGGGTCGATCAACCAGGTGGTGGAGGCGCATTTCCGCGACGGGGGCGACGACGCGGACGCCGACGCGGACGAGGAGGGGGAGGGCACGCCCGGCACCCCGCCCGACGGCGCGCTGTACTCGATGGCCGAAGTGGAGGAGATGCTCGGCATCATCCAGCGGCTCGACCCGCCGGGCGTCGGCGCGCGCGACCTGCGCGAGTGCCTCCTCAACCAGATGCGCGACCAGGCCGACACCGACTCGCTCACGTACCGGCTGGTCCACGACGCCTTTCCTGATCTCATCGCGCACCGCTGGAACGAGCTGGCCAAGCGCTTCGGCGTGGAGCCCGCCGCGGTGCAGGCGGCGGCCGACGGTCTCGCGCGCTTCGATCCGAAGCCCGGCCTCAAGTACTCCGACCGGGGCGACGGGTACATCATCCCCGACCTCATCGTCGAGAAGATCGACGGCCGCTATCACGTCTTCCTGAACGACACCGGTGTGCCCCGGCTGCGGCTCAGCCGCGTCTACCAGGAGATCGCGCGCGACAAGAAGAAGATGACCCCGGAGAACCGCGAGTTCATCGCCTCGAAGATGAACAGCGCCAACTGGATGATCCAGGCCATCGAGCAGCGCCGGCAGACGATGCTCAAGGTGATGAACTTCATCGTGGACCGGCAGCGCGACTTCTTCGAGAAGGGCATCGAGTACCTCCGCCCGCTGACGCTGCGGGAGGTGGCCGAGGTCATCAACATGCACGAGTCCACGGTGAGCCGGGTGACGAACGAGAAGTACGTGCAGACCCCGCGCGGCGTGCTGCCGCTCAAGTTCTTCTTCTCGAGCGCGCTGGCCACGGCGTCGGGCGAGGATGCGAGCGCCCGCTCGATTCGCGCCAAGCTGCAGAAGATGGTGGCCGAGGAGCAGCCGTCGAAGCCGCTCACCGACCAGCAGATCGTCCATCTCTTCCAGGAGCAGGGAATCCAGATCGCCCGGCGGACGGTCGCGAAGTATCGCGACCAGCTCGGCATTCTCCCAGCGCGCATGCGCAAGCGCGTATGAGCCACGTCCCGGCGCTCGCGCCGGTGGATGTGAGCGTGCTCGTTCCCGCCAAGGACGAGGCCGAGAACCTGCCCGAGTTCGTGCGCCTCTGCGGGGAAGCGCTCGACCGCGCTCCCTTCTCGTTCGAGGTGGTCGTCGTGGACGACGGCTCGCGCGACGGCACCGCGGACGTCCTCGAGCAGCTGCGACACCAGTATCCGTTCCTGCGCACCGTGACGCACCGCCGCCAACGCGGCATCGCCGACGCGCTCCGCTCGGCCGGCGACGCCGCCCGCGGCGACATCTTCGTCTTCTATCCGGCCGACCTCCAGTACCTCCCCGAGGACATCCCCGCGCTGGTCGCGCCGATCCTGGCTGGCGAAGCCGACATCGTCACGGGCACGAAGCAGGGCCGGTACGAGAAGGCGTTCGTGTCGAGCGTCTACAACGCGCTCTGCCGCTGGCTCTTCGGCGTGCGGGTTACCGACCTCAATTCGGTCAAGGCCTATCGGCGCCAGGTGATGCTCGGGGTGCCGCTCCGGCCCGACTGGCATCGCTACATGGTGGTGATCGCCGTCGCGGACGGCTTCCGGCTCACCTCCCAGCCGGTTCCGCTGTATCCGCGCCGCGGCGGCGTCTCGAAGTTCACCTGGCGCCGGATCCCGGTCGGGGTGCTCGACCTCCTCTCGGTCTGGTTCCAGCTCCGATTCGGCCGCAAGCCGATGCTCTTCTTCGGGCTGGCCGGGGCCGCCCTCTTCCTGATCGGCTTCGTGGGCGGCGTCGTGGCCCTCGTCCTGCGCTTCGGGTACGGCATCGGGTTCCGGCCGCTCCTCAACCTCGTCGAGACGATGGTCATCAGCGGCATCGCGCTCTTCGGGTTCGGCTTCGTCGGCGAGATGGTGGCCGGGGTGCGTGAGGAACAGCGCGAGTTGCTGCGCGAGCTGGCGCGCTCGCGCAGCACCGACGCAGAGGGGTAGCGTGCGGGTCGTCTTCCTGACCCACAATTATCCGCGCTGGCCCGGAGACGTCTCGGGCGCCTTCCTCGCCACCCTCGCCGCCGCGCTCGGGCGCCGGGGCATCGAGGTGCGGGTCGTGGCGCCGAGCGACGAAGGGCAGGGCGGCGTCGAGACGCAGGGCAGTGTCGTCGTCCGTCGCGTCCGCTATGCGCGTGCCGGCCAGGAACGGATCGCGTACCGCGGAACGATGAGCCAGGCGATCCGCACGCCCGCCGGGCTCCAGGCGCTGACCGGACTCTGGCGCTCGCTGCGTCGCGCCGCGGACGAGGAGCTTGCCGCCGGAGCCTCGGTCGTGCACGCGCACTGGTGGATCCCCGGCGGCCTCGCCGCGCCCTCGCAGGCCCCCCTCGTGCTCACGAGCCATGGCACCGACGCGGCGCTGCTCCGGCACTCGGGTATCGCGCGTCGTCTGGCGCGCCCGGTCTATCGGCGGGCGCGCGTCGTCACGGCGGTCTCGCGCGAAATGGCCACGTGGATCGAGAACGGCGTCGGCCGGCACATCGACAAGCACCATGTGCAGGCCATGCCGGTCGACAGCACGGGCTACGGCTGGAGCGAAGGCGGCGGGGGAGCCTACGTCGTTGCTCGCCTCTCGAAGCAGAAACGCGTGGACCTCGCGATCCGCACCATCAGCTTCCTCGAGACGCTCGGCGCGGCGCTTCCCCTCACGATCGTCGGTGACGGCCCGGAGCGCGGCGCCCTCGAGCAGCTGGCCACCGACCTTGGGGTTGCCCGGCGCGTCCGGTTCCTCGGGGCGGTGAAGCCGGCCGAGATCCCCGGAGTGCTGCGGACGGCGGACCTGATGTACTTTCCTGCCGCCGGCGAAGGGTTCGGGCTCGCCGCGGCGGAGGCGATCATGTGCGGCGTCCCGGTGATCGCGTGCTGGGATGGAGGCGGGGTGCTCGACGTCGTGCCCGAGACCGGCGCCGGGCGCCGCGTGATCCCGTCGGCGGACGCGCTGGCGGATGCGACGCTCGACATTCTGACCGACGAGACGCGGCAGGCGCAGGCTCGCGACCTCGGCCTCTTCTGGCGGCGCCGGCTCGACCCCGACCACGTGGCTGGCGTCTGTGCCGGGTGGTATCGCGAGGCGCAGGACGGTGCCGCCCCGCATGGGTAGGTCCGCCTGGCGGGTCGCGCAGTGGATCATTGCGCTCGCGATCATCGGCTTCGCAGCGACCGATTTCGCGCGCAGCTGGTCGCGCCTCCGGGAGCAGCCGGTGGAGTGGGCGATCCACCCGGGGCTGCTGGTCGCGAGTGCGGTGCTCGTCTGGGCCATGTACGCCATCCTCATCCAGGCATGGCGGGCGATGCTGCGAGGCTGGGGAGATCGTCTTCCGTTCCTGACAGCGGCGCGGATCTGGACCGTCTCGAGCCTCGGCAAGTACATCCCCGGCAAGCTCTGGGCAATCGCCGGCATGGCCGTGATGGCGCAGCGTGCCGGCGTGCGGCGCTGGACCGCCGCCGCCTCGGCGGTCGTGCTGCAGGCCCTCGCGGTGGGCACGGGTGCCGCAGTCGTGGGCGCCGCGGGGAGCGCCTCGCTCCAGTCCCGATATCCCTGGGTTCCCTCGGCGCTGATGCTGCTGGTCGGGCTCAGCCTCCTCGGGATAGCGCTCCTGCTCTGGCCGCCAGTGATCCGGCGGCTGCTGCGGCTGGTGCGCATCGAGGCGGAAGGGGCGTCTCCGGGCGGTGGTGCCGTCCTGGCCGGCATGATCGCGAATGTCGTCGCGTGGGCGGGGTACGGCCTCGCTTTCTGGCTGCTGGCGCGCGGACTCTTCGATGC
>JBLNHD010000023.1:0-8653 GCA_050268825.1 Gemmatimonadota bacterium | reverse complement strand
CCAGCCTCACGCCAACGGACAAGATGCGCGAGGCGGCGCTGTACGGCGCGGAAGTCATCAAAATCACCGGCACGTATGATCAGACGAAGGAACTGGCGGCGCGGTTTGCCAAGTCCAAAGGCATTTTCCTTGATCGCGGCATCAAGAGCGTGGCGGCGACAGCTCGGCCTGCGCGACATCACGCTCGTCGTCCACGATTTCGGCGGTGTCATCGGGCTCCCGCTCGCCGTGGAGGAGTCGTCGCGCGTGAGCCGGATCGTCGTGCTCAACAGCTGGATGTGGGACCTGGGAGACGATCCGGGCGTGCGGCGCGTCGGCCGGCTCTTCGGGGGAGCGCTCGGCCGGTTCCTCTACGAGCGGCTGAACTTCTCGCTGCGCGTCATCACGCCCGCCGCGTTCGCCGACCGGAAACGGCTGACGCCGACCCTCCACGCCCAGTACCTCGCGCCTTTCCGTGACCCGCGCAGCCGGGGACTCGTGCTCTGGCCGCTCGCCCGCTCGCTCGGTAGCCCCTCCGCCCACGGCGAGCACCTCTGGGGCCGCCGGGCCGCGCTCGCGAACGTCCCGTCGCTCGTCATCTGGGGCACGCGCGACCCGGCGCTCAAGCCCTACCACCTGGCCCGCTGGCGCGATGCGCTGCCACACGCGAAGGTCGTCACGCTCGACACGGGGCACTGGCCGCACGAGGAGATGCCGGACGTGGTGGCGGACAGGGTGGTCGGGTTCGTGGCGGGCTCCGACCGGGCGGGCTGAGCGAGAGCACGAAAGGCGTTCTATCGCTGCTCCGAGCCGGACGGATGGCTCCGAGGTACGTTTAAGCGAACAACAGCACACGAAAACACGAAAACACGAAAGCCGCCCCGGCACGACGAACCCCTCGCCGCCTCGGCACCTTTCGTGTTTTCGTGTTTTCGTGTGCTTTTGTTGCTGGCCCGACCCGGACGGGCGGCTTTCAGATAGGTTTGAACGAACAACAGCCCACAAGAACGCGAAGACGCGAAGACGCGAAGACGCGAAAGGTGCCGAGGCAACGAGGAGTTCGTCGTGCCGGGGCGCCTTTCGTGTTTTCGTGGTTTCGTGTTCTCGTGTGTGCTTTTGCCGCTGCTCCGACCCGGACGGACGGGCGCGCGCTAGGCGATCGAGCCTCGCGCGACGAGGGAGGCGAGGGCGGCTGCGAGGGCGGAGGGGGGGAAGGGTTTCTGGAGGAAAGGCTCGTCGGGGCCGAGGAGGCCGCGATGGATGATTTCCTCGTTGGTGTACCCGCTCATGAAGAGGATCGGCACGTCGGGCCAGCGCTGCCGCAGCTCTGCCGCCAGCTCGCGGCCGCCCATGCCCGGCATCACCACATCGGAGAGGACCGCGGAGACATTTCCCTCGAGCCGCGCGAGGACGTGCAGCGCCTCCTCGCCGTCCGTCGCGACCTCGGCGCGATACCCGGCTTCGACGAGCGCCCTGGCCAGCAGGCTCTGTACCATGGGCTCGTCCTCGACGAGGAGCACGGCGCCCTCCCCCTTCGCGCGGCCGGCGGCGGCAGGGCCCGGGGCCTCGACTCCGGGCACCGCCTGCGGGAGCTGGATGGTGAACACCGATCCATGCCCGACTTCGCTGTCCGCCCAGATGTACCCCTCGGACTGCTTGATCATCCCGAACACGGTGGCCAGTCCGAGCCCGGTCCCCTCTCCCACCCGCTTGGTGGTGAAGAAGGGCTCGAAGATCCGGTCGAGCGTGCCGCGGTCCATGCCGAGCCCGGTATCCTGCACTGCGATCTGCACGTAGCGGCCGTGCCGGATGGCGATCTCGGGATGCCGCCGAGTCATCTCGTCGCCGAGGTGCACGTTGGACGTCGAGATGATCAGCTCGCCGCCGTGCGGCATGGCGTCGCGAGCATTGAGCGCGAGGTTGATGATGACCTGCTCGAGCCCGAGGGGATCCACGTTGACCCACGTATCGCTGGCGCCCAGCCGAAGACGCAGCGGGAGATCGGCGCCGAGGAGTCGGCGGATCATGGCCTCCGACTTCCGGAGGAGGAGATGCACGTCCACCACGCGCGGGCGCACCACCTGGCGGCGGCTGAACGTGAGGAGCTGGCGGGCCACCTCGGCCGATCGGGTGGCCGCCTGGTGAATGCTTTCGATGTCGGCGCGCACGGGATCCCCGCCGGCAATCCCGCGCATCGCGAACTCGGCGTTGGCGAGGATCACCGTCATCATGTTGTTGATCTCGTGCGCCACGCCGCCCGCGAGCCGGCCGGTGGACTCGAGCTGCATCGCGAGCCGGGCGCGCTCGTCGGCCCGCCGCTCGCGCGTGATGTCGGTGACGACGCAGACGGTCCCGGGCTCCTCGCCGTCCACGCCGCCGACGGGCATGGCGCTCACGCGCAGCCAGCGGTCGCCCACCTCGAGCCGTGCGGTGTCGCCGCCGCCCGGCAGCTGGACGAACGGGGGCTCGGGAAGCATCGTGACGCCCGGCAGGAGGTCGGCGAGGCAGGCCGACGCCTCGGTCCGGCCGCCGACGAGATCGACGAAGGCCCGGTTGCACCGTGTGATGAGGCCCTTCGAATCGGTGACGCAGACGCCTTCGCCGATCGCGTCGAACGTGGCGCGCCAGTCGCGCGCCATGGCGAAGGCCTCCCGCTCCGCCGCCCGCGCGCGGAACAACCCGCGGATCGTCGCGAGCAGGACGATGGGGTCCACGGGATGCGTGAGGTAGCCGTCCGCGCCGTTGTCGAGGCCGCGCGCCCGGCTCGCCGAGTCGGTGAAGCTCGCCGAGATGTGCAGGATCGGAATGCCGGCGGTGCGCCGATCGGCGCGGAGGCGGCGCGCCAGCTCGAGCCCGCTCATGTCCGGCAGCTTGATGTCGAGCACGATCATGTCGGGCAGTTCCCGCTGCACTTCGGTGAGCGCCTCGCCTCCGGTCCCCGCCTCGCACACCTCGAACCCGTTGGCCTTGAGGTGCCGGGCCACCGCGTAGCGGTTCGCCTCGGTATCGTCGACGACGAGGAGCCGCTCGGCCGCCTGCCTGCCGCGCTCAGACACGCTCGACCTCCTGGCGCTGCTCGGCGGTGACCACCGCATCCGGACAGATCCGCGGCACGACGAGGTGGAACGTGGATCCGTGCCCGACCCGGCTCTCGGCGGAAAGCGTTCCGCCCAGGAGCGCCGCGAGCTTGCGCGAGAGCGGCAGGCCAAGGCCGGTGCCGGTGGCCCGCCGCTGCAGCAGGCTGTCCACCTGCACGTACTCCTCGAAGATCGATTCCATATGCTCCGGCGCGATGCCGATGCCGGTGTCGCGGACGGCGAACACGAAGCTGTCGGCATCGCTATCGTACGTGACGGTGACCCGGATCTCGCCGCGCTCGGTGAACTTCACGGCGTTGGACACGAGGTTCCTGAGAATCTGGGCGACACGGCCCTCATCGCTGTAGATCCTCCACTCCGGGTCCGCGGCGTCCACCACCAGCGCCACCGCGTCCGTGGTGAGGAGCGGGCGCAGCATGCCGCGGATGGTGGAGAGCAGCTCGGAGACCGAGAAGTCCGAGAGGCGAAGCACGCTCTTTCCCGCCTCGATGCGCGCGAGGTCGAGCAGGTCGTTCACCATTTCGGTGAGCGCGGCCGCCGCATTCCGGATCATGCGCACCTGGCGCTCCTGCTCCTCGGTCAGCTCGCCGTCGAGGCGGTCGAGCAGCAGGCGCGTGAGGTTGTGTACCGCGTTGAGCGGCGTGCGTAGCTCGTGGCTGATGCCCGAGAGGAACCGGGACTTGAGATCCGACACGTGGGCCAGCTGCATGGCGCGGTCGTCGAGCTCGGCATAGAGCGCGAGGACGCCGCGATTCGTTTCCGCGAGCTCGCCGTTGAGGCGCTCGATCTCGACCTGACGGGCCTGCAGCTCGTCGAGCGTCCGCAGGAGCTCGTGATTGCGCGCCTGCAGCTCTTCCAGCGGATCCTGCGGCGCGGCGGCCAGCAGCTGCGCGGTGATCTCCGAGTACCGTGCCGGCGTCAGCGGCACCGGATCCGGCAATGGCTTGCCGAGCGTGACGACCGTTCCCTGCCCCGCCTCCGCCCGGATGTCGAAGAGCTCCACCAGCCGGCGGGCACCGACGAGCCCGAGCCCCATGCCTGTCGGCGATTGATACGTCCCGTCGAGGACCCGCTCGAGCTCCGGGATCCCCGGGCCCTCGTCCGACACGCGGACGAGAAAGGCGGGACGCGAGCTGCCCGTCACGAGGAAGGCGAGGCGCCCGCCATGCGCGTACTGGAACGCATTGCGCGCGATCTCCGACACGCTCGTCGCGATGCGCGTCTGGTCCTGGGCATCGAAGCCGAGCAACGCGGCGATATGACGCGCCCGCTGCCGGGCCAGCACCACGTCCCGCTCATGGCGGATCTCGGCGCGCAGGAGGATCGTATCGGGCGGCTTCATGCGGGACTCGTGCGGCAGACCACCACGGAGCTGTCATCGCGCTCGCGGGCATGATCGCGGTACAGCACGCCGGCCAGGAGCGCCGGATCGCGGCGCAGAATGCCCGGGTAGGAATCCGCGCTCCACTGGTTCTTCAGGCCGTCCGAGTGCATGACGAGGGTCGTGTCGCCGGTCCAGGGGTACGTGAAGGCCGCGGCCGGACGGGCCTGGTGTCCCACGATGCCGTTGTGGGAGACCAGGGCGCGCATGCCGGTGGGCGTGAGGAGCCGGCCCGCGATGTTGCCGGCGGCGGCGTAGTGCACCGCGCCCCGCGCCGTGTCGATCTCGGCCACCGCCACTGCCGCGCCGCGCGTCGGCCGCAGGCCGAGATGGAGTTGCGCGAGGATCTCGGCCGCGTTCCGGGCGGTATTCGCGCGGAAGAGCGCGACGGCGAGGTTCGCGGCCTCGGCCGCGCTGGCGCCGTGACCGAGGCCGTCCGCCAGGAGGATGAGCGTCCGCGTGGAGCTCGAGATGGAGGCCCAGGCGTCCCCCGACTCGGTCTCGCCGGCCACGGGCAGGCAGATGCTGCCGATGCGCGGCGCTCCACGGGTGCCAGGGCCGCCGCGCCACATGCGCAGGACCACGGCCGTGCCGCCGCCGGGACGCGAGTGCATGTCGAACTCGTGCGCCAGCCGCCGGGCGGCGCCGAGTCCGGCGCCCATCGTTCCAGTCGTCGAATAGCCGTCGCGAAACGCCTCGGCGACGTTCTCGATGCCACGCCCGCGATCGAGGAAGAGGGCCTCCACGCCGGCGCGTCCGCCGTCCTCCAGCATCCGGGCCAGGAACTCGCCGCCGCCGCCGTGGTTGACGACGTTCCGCGCGATCTCGGTGACCGCGATGCTCAGGTTGCCGAGCTCGGTCTCGTCGAGCCCGGCGCGCCGCCCGAGCGTGGCCGCAAGCCGCCGGACCTCGCCGACCCGGGTTCCGTCGCCGAGGCCGAGCGACAGCGACTGCGAGAGCGGGTGAGCCGCCCCGAAGCTACCGCCAGCGGATGGCAGAGACACGCGTCCCCTCACCGGGCGTCGACTGGAGGTCGAACTCGTTCATGAGGCGGCGCGTGCCGCTCAGCCCGAGCCCGAGACCTCCGCCCGTCGAATAGCCGTCCCGCATCGCCAGCTCGATGTCGGCGATGCCCTTCCCCTGGTCCTCGAACGTCATCTTGAGGCCTCGCCGCGCGCTCGCCGCGACCACCTCGATGCGCGCGGTGCCGCCGCCGCCGTGCGCGAGCGTATTGCGCGCGAGCTCGCTCGCGGCCGTGACCATCTTGGTCTGGTCCACGAGACTGAAGCCGAGCTCGATGGCGAGGGCGCGCACATGCTGCCGGACCACTACGACGTCGTTCGGGGTGCGCACCGGCAGGAGGTCATTCCTGAGGACCGACATCGGCGTCCTCGCTATCGGCGTCGGCGTCCTGGGCGGCGCCGTCTTCGTCGTCGAGCAGCGAGCGCAGCAGGTTCATGCCGCGCTCCACGTTCAGCGCGGTGCGGACGCCGGTGAGCGTGAGCCCCAGCTCCACCAGCGTGATGGCGACCGCCGGCTGCATTCCCGTCACCACGGTGTGCGCATCCAGCACCCGGGCCATGCCGGCGATGTTGGCGATCATGCGGCCGATGAACGAGTCCACCATCTCGAGCGCCGAGATGTCGATGAGCACACCGCGCGCGCCGACGGCGGCGATGCGCTCGGTCAGGTCGTCCTGCAGCTGCATGGCGAGGCGGTCGTGCATGTCCACCTGGATCGTCACCAGGAGGAACCTCCCCATCTTGAGGATCGGGATCCGGTCCATGCGCTCAGCGCTTCTCGCGGGCGGGAATGCGGCTCACGGTGAGCCCCGTGCGCGCGAGCGCGAGCCGGAACGCGTCGGCGAGCGTGGCCTTCGTGGCGACGTCCGTCAGGTCCACGCCGAGATGGACGATGGTCGCGGCGATCTGGGGGCGAATGCCGCTGATGATGCAGTCGGCCCCCATGAGGCGCGCGGCCGTGACCGTCTTGATGAGGTGCTGGGCCACGAGCGTGTCCACCGTCGGAACGCCGGTGATGTCGATGATGGCGACCTCGGCGCCGGTTTCGACGATGCGCTGCAGCAGCGTCTCCATGACCACCTGGGTGCGCGCGCTGTCGAGCGTGCCGATCATCGGAAGGGCCAGGATCCCGTCCCAGAGCTTCACGACGGGTGTCGACAGCTCGAGCATGTCCTCGTGCTGGCGGGCGATGACACGCTCGCGCGCCTCCAGCGTGGCCTCCATCGTCTGCAGCGCCAGCCGGTCGAGGAGCGTCGTGGCGTTCCAGAGCTCGTCGGCCAGGCGTCCCGGTTCGGCAATGTCGCGCCTCAGGGCATCGAAGACGGGCTGCTTGAGCGAGAGGACGAACGTGGCGGTGGCCGTCGGCGTGAACCCCGCCCGCGCCCGCGACTCGGCGATGGACCCGAGCAGCTGCCGGGTGCTCTGCCACGCCGGGTGCGCCGCGTCGTGCAGTCCCCCGCCGGCCACCGCTGCGGACGCCGAGGCGAGGAGCTCGCGGGACTGCTCCCGCAGGTCCGCCTCGGATATCAGGTCCGGCCGGTAGGTCGTTGCGCCGGTCTGCTCGCGCATCCAGGCCGCGAGAAGCTCCGGTCCATGCTTCTCGAAGATGGAGGGAAGCGCCGACGACGTCTCACGGGGGGTCATGACGAGCCTCGATGAACGTTGGGTCAGGGAGTCGATCGGAGGGCAGGGGAAGGTATGCCGGGGTACGCCGCCGGGCAACCAGAGAAACCGGGAACCAGGGCACGCCGTCCGGTTCGAAGAACCTTCCTCCATGCTCCGGAGCATGCATGCGACCCAGCGCCGTCACCGCGTTCGCCCTGCTCCTGGGTCCGCCCGCGGCCCCCGCCCCGCTCGCGATCGTCGACGTGACCGTCGTCCCCATGGATCGGGAGCGCCTGATCCCGCACCAGACCGTGATCATTCGCGACGGTCGCATCGCGCAGATCGGCGCGGTGGCCCGGGTCCGCGTTCCTCCAGGGGCGCGGCGCATCGACGGACGTGACCGCTTTCTCCTCCCCGCCCTGACGGACATGCACGTGCACCTGCGTGAAGCGGACCTCGACGCCTACCTCGCCAGCGGCATCGGCACCGTGCGCAACATGTGGGGTCACGACGCGGTGACCCGGCTCCGGCGGGAGATCGAGGCGGGGACCCGCCGCGGCCCCCGCATCCACTCCGCGAGTCCGGGCCTCGACGGCACGCCACCGCAGTGGCCGGCCACGGTGATCGTCACCGAGGCGGACAGCGCGGCAGCAGCGGTGCAGCGGGAGTCCGAGCGGGCGGACGCCTGGGAGTACATCAAGGTGTACTCCCGGCTCTCCCCAGCGGTCTTCGATGCGATCATGCGGGAGGTGCGCGCGCGGAAGCTCGTGGCGGTGGGCCACGTTCCGCTCGCGGTGGACGTGCGGCACGCGCTCGCATCAGGGCTCCGGTCGGTGGAGCACCTGACCGGGTACGATCGCGCCGTGAGCCGGGGCGGGCGGGGCGGAACATGGGCCTGGATCGACGCCGACACGGCGCACTTCGCTCCGCTGATCGAGGCCACCCTTCGGGCCGGCGCCTGGAACTGCCCGACGCTCGCGATCTACACCGCCCTGGCGCGGCAGCATTCGCCGGAGGAGCGCGCAGCGGTCGCGCGCCATCGCCGGCGCTTCGTCCGGCAGCTCGTCTCGGCGGGCGCGCCGATCCTTGCGGGCAGCGATGCGGGCATCCAAGTGGTGGCGCCGGGAACCTCGCTGCATGACGAGCTGCGCGAGCTGGTCGCGGCGGGACTGACACCATTCGAGGCCCTGCGGACCGCGACCGTCGAGCCGGCGCGCTTCTTCGAAGACCCCGCGGCGGGCGCCGTGCGCCCCGGCGCGAACGCCGACCTCCTCCTCCTCGACGCGAATCCTCTCGACGACGTGACGAATGCAGCGCGCATCGCCGCGATGATCCTGCGCGGGGAGCCGATGTAGCGACGTCCCGGTTCCGCTGACGTCCCGGTTACAATACGGAATGGTGAGGATTCCGGTCGGGATGGTGCTCGTCGTGTTCTTCGCGGCCGCCTGCGCGGCGCGCACGCCGCCGACTGCGAGTGTCCGCGGCGCCGACCCCTGCGTGATCGACAGCGAATCCCGCGACACCCTCGACGTCTACCTCGCCGAGCTTCCCTCCGCCGAGCATGCGCC
>JBLNHD010000022.1:0-5286 GCA_050268825.1 Gemmatimonadota bacterium | reverse complement strand
ATCACATCACCTTTTTTGATACCTGCAGCACCCGCTCCGCCATCGGGAGCCACATTTGACTGTCAGCCGGGTGAGCGCTGGCTCTATCACATGCCGAGCGAGATCCTGGGCGTGCTGATCGCGCGGGTCGCTGGCTCGTCACTCGGTACCTTCATGGCCGAACGGATCTTCGGCCCCCTCGGCATGAGCGACACCGGCTTCCGCGTTCCCCCGGAACACCTCGACCGGCTGCCGACCTGTTATGCGACGGACATGACGAGCGGAAAGCGCGTCGTCGCGTACGACGCCGGAAGCGGATATGCGGCGCGGCCGGTCCCGTTCGAGTCCGGAGCCGGAGGCCTCGTCTCCACGGCCGACGACCTCCTGGCGTTCGGTCGCATGATGCTGCGGCAGGGAACACGCATCCTGTCGAGGGCGTCGATCGAGCTGATGACGACCGATCACCTGACGCCGGCGCAGAAGGCGGCCTCGCCGTTCTTCCCGGATTTCTGGGGATCGCGTGGCTGGGGACTGGGGATGGGAATCATTACCGCGCGCCGGGACATCGCGGATGCGCCAGGCCGCTTCGGCTGGGATGGCGCATTCGGAACGTCGTGGTACGTGGATCCGCGGGAGGAGCTCGTCGGCATTCTGATGACCCAGCGGACACCCGAGCGGCTGGCGCTCTCGCCGCTCAATCTGGACTTCTGGACGTCGGCCTACCAGCTGATCGACGATTGACCCTGGAGAGTTGATTCGGAGGGTGCCGGACGGTATCCTCCGATGCGCCGCGTGACCTCATGGGGGCGGCGCACTCACCGGATGCATGCCCCGTCGGCCTTCGACGGGGCATTTGCATGCGGACCACGAAGTACGGGGCCCGGCGCGCGGATGAGCTTCCTTGCATGGATGGGACTGGCCGGATCACTGCTGCTCTTCATGGCGTTGTCGACGCCGTGGGTGCGCCGGTTCCCGGTGTCGACATCCACCATCTACCTCCTCTTCGGACTCGGGATCGGCCCATTCGGGCTCGAGTTGATCCGCGTCGATTTCCGGAATGCTGCGCAGTGGAGCGTGCCGCTCACCGAGGTCGCCGTCATCGTCTCGCTCTTCTTCGGCGGGCTCAAGCTGCGGCTGCCGCTGCGGGACCCGGCATGGGCGGCGGCCTGGCGCCTCGCCGGGCCCGCCATGCTCGTTTCGATTGCCCTGGTGGCCGCGCTCGTGCACGTCGTGTTCGACTTCCACATGGCGCTCTCGCTGCTGATCGGCGCGATTCTCGCACCGACCGATCCCGTCCTCGCCGGAACCGTCTCGGTCGAGGATGCGTCCGATCACGACCGGCTCCGCTACGGGCTTTCCGGCGAAGCGGGGCTGAACGATGGGATGGCATTCCCCTTCGTGGTGCTCGCGCTGCTGCTCTATCAGCATCAGGGCGTCGGGCCGTGGATGGCCGAGTGGTTCGGATGGAAGGTGATGTGGGCCATTCCGGCCGGCCTGGCGATCGGCTACGCCGCGGGCCGCGGAATCGGCGTTCTCGCCATCGCGCTCCGGAGCCGGTACCCCGACGCCCCGGGGTCGGGTGACTTTCTGGCGCTGGCCCTCATCGCGCTCTCCTACGTGCTGGCCGAAGCGGCCGGGGCGTGGGGATTTCTCGCCGTGTTCGCGGCGGGTGTGGGGCTCCGGCGGGCGGAGACCGCCGTCGTCGGATCCGCTGCGCATCCGCCGGCGGAGCATCTGGTCGAGACGGGCCGCCGGCCCGTGAAAGGCGCAACCGCGGCCGCAGGTGCGATCGTCGCTGAGACGCTCGAGTTCGGGTCGGTCGCCGAACGCCTGCTCGAGGTGCTGCTCGTCGTCCTCGTCGGCGCCTCCCTCCCGGTGCACTGGAACCCTTCGGCCCTGGTCCTTGCCCTCGCACTCTTCTGCGTCATCCGGCCGATCGCCGTGATGGCGGGGCTCGTGGGCACGGCCACGACCCGGCAGCAGCGCGGGCTGATGGGATGGTTCGGCATCCGCGGGATCGGCAGTCTCTTCTACCTGAGCTACGCGATGGCCCAGGGTCTCCCCCCCGCCGACGTGACCGATGCCGCCTCGTTCACGGTGATGACGATCGCCGCGAGCATCGTGCTGCACGGCGTCTCGGCGACTCCGCTCCTGCAGCGGTATGCGTCGCGCCTGGCGCGCGAGCATCCCGGTTCCGCCGCCGCGGATCACGCCCCGGTCTGACCGTCGCCTTGACGGGCCCGGGGTCGCCCATTACATTACCACTCAGTTATGAAACCCATGGGTTATACTAGAGAGCAGCGCCGCCTCGACGCGACCTTTGCCGCGCTGGCCGATCCCACGCGCCGGGCCATTCTCGCCCGACTGAGCCGGGGGGAAGCATCGGTGGCCGAGCTGGCCGAACCCTTCGACATGACCCAGCCGGCGGTGTCCAAGCACCTGAAGGTGCTGGAGCAGGCAGGTCTGATCTCGCGGGGGCGGGACGCGCAGCGCCGGCCTCGCCGCCTGGAAGCGCGACCCCTGGCTGAGGCGAATGCCTGGCTCGAGCACTATCGCCAGTTCTGGGAAGCGAACTACGAACGCCTGGATGCGCTGCTGCAGGAGATGAAGCAGCTCCGCCCATCTGCGAGCAGGCCAGCCCGCCGCAAGGAAGGTCCCCGATGACGAACACCGGAACGCTGCACGTCACGACGCCTTCGGACCGCGAGATCACCATGACGCGTGTCTTCGATGCGCCGCGGACACTCGTCTTCGATGCGCTCACCCGGCCCGAGCTGGTACGCCGCTGGCTGGGCGCGCTCGAGGGGTGGACCTTCGCGGTCTGCGAGATCGATGCCCGCGTCGGCGGACGTTACCGCTATCTCTGGCGCCACCGCGATGGCTCGGAGCTGGGGATGCAGGGCACCTTCCTCGAGGTGACCCCGCCCGAGCGGATCGTCAGCACCGAGGTTTTCGATCAGTCGTGGTACGAGGGTGAGGCCGTCGGCACGGCCGTCCTCACCGAGCGGGACGGGAAGACCACGCTGAGCACCACCATCCGGTACGGCTCGCGGGAAATCCGTGATTCGGTGCTGCGCTCGCCGATGGAAAGCGGAGTTGCCGCCGGATACGATCGGCTCGACGAGCTGCTCGCCGCGCGCGCCACATGACCCTCATCGCAGGAAGGCCGGACATGCACACGATCACGCCGTTTCTCTGGTTCGACGGCCAGGCGGAGGAAGCCATGAACTTCTACGTCTCGATCTTCCCTGACTCGAAGGTGCTTGGCATCATGCCCGGCCCCGATGGCAGGGCGATGAGCGTATCGTTCGAGCTCGACGGCCAGCGCTTTCATGCGCTCAACGGCGGACCGCAGTTCAGCTTCACACCGGCCATCTCGCTCTTCGTGAGCTGCGAAACGCAGGCGGAGGTGGACGAGCTGTGGGAAAAGCTCTCCGACGGCGGGGTGAGGGAGCGGTGTGGATGGCTGCGGGACCGGTACGGCCTTTCCTGGCAGATCATCCCTGCGGTGCTCGGACGGCTGATGGCGGATCCGGATCGTGTCCGCGCCGGGCGGGTGATGAGCGCGATGCTGCAGATGGACAAGATCGACATCGCCGGTCTTGAGCAGGCGGCCGCCGCGTGACGCGGCGATGACCGCAGACGAAGTCCTCTCCTGGCTCGAGCGCCGCGGGACGCGCGCCAACCGCGAAGGAATGGCGCGCTACGGCATCGTGGCCCGGAAGGCATTCGGCGTGTCCATGCGCGAGATGTCGGAGCTGCGAAAGGACGTCGGCACCGATCACGCGCTGGCGCTCGAGCTCTGGAAGACCGGTTGGTATGAGGCCCGCCTCTTCGCCGCGCTCGTCGGCGATCCTGCGCGACTGACCCGGCGCCAGATGAACGCCTGGGCAGCACGTTTCGAGAACTGGGCGGATTGTGACACCGCCTGCTTCCACCTGTTCGACCGCTCGCCCCTTGCGTGGGAAATGGCCAGGGAGTGGGCGGTAGCCCCGCAGTTCCTCGTCAAGCGGGCGGGGTTCGCCCTCATGGCCTCGCTGGCCCTGCACGACAAGGCTGCACCGGATGCGGCGTTCCGCGCGTTGCTGCCCTTGATCGAGCGGGGCGCACGGGACGAGCGGGACCTGGTCCGCAAGGGCGTGAGCTGGGCGCTGCGCGGCATCGGCGCCCGCAATGCCAAGCTGCATGACGCCGCGGTAGCGCTCGCCCGGCGGCTGGCCGCCTCGGCGGATGCCTCGGTACGGTGGGTCGGGCGGGATGTGCTGCGCGATCTCGAGCGTCCGCTCGTGATGGCACGGATCGTCCGGAAGGCCGCCGCCCCAGGGACGAGACCGGCCAAGAAATCGGCGAAGCGAAATGTGTCCCGCGTCACATGAAGAATGCCCCCGCCGACCCATAGTAGCCGATCACCATCGATACCCGCGACAGCCGCCGCGCTGTCGCGGGGCCTGTTCGCATTTCCGCAAAGGAGGGGCAATGAGCGGACGGAAGAACGGCGCCGGTCAGGCGGGCGCCATGCTGGCGGCCGCCGGCATCGGGGCGGCCATGATGTACTTCCTGGACCCGGCGCGCGGGGCACGGCGGCGGGCCGTCGCGACCGACAAGGCCCAGAGCTTCATCCGGTCGGGGGCGGGCGAGCTCGAGCGCCGGGGCGTGCAGGCGCGAGATCATCTGACGGGGCTCGTGGCGCGCACCCGCGCGCGTTTGGGCGTGGAGGAGCCGACCGACGTGCAGCTCGCGGAGCGCGTTCGCGCTGCGCTCGGACACCATTCGGGCCATGTGCGCGCGCTGGAAACTGTCGTGCACGACGGGATCGTGACCTTGCGAGGCACACTCCCCGCGGGCGACCTGCGCGAGGTCCTGCGCGCCGTGCGCCGCGTCCGCGGCGTCCGCGGAGTTCAGGACGAGCTGAACGTGCAGGAGCCGGGCTTCGCGGCTGCCGGTCAGAGTCCGGTCGGGTAGGTCTCGGGGAGCTCGGCGGCGTCCCAACTCGCCGTTCGCTCCATCGGCTCGAGCGCGCGCGTGTGATCGAGGTGGAGTACAATGTCGAACTGGCGGGAAAGGCTCGCCTCGAAGTAATGGCTCTTGCGTTCCGTGTCGGGCCGGTAGATCACCCCGATAGCGCGCTCGAGTCGCCGCGGGAGTGGGGTCGCGGCATCGCGAAGATCGATCAGGAAGTTGCCTGCGAGGGCCTCGTGGAAGAGGCCCTCGTAGCTGTCGTGCCGCCCTGGCCGCACGGTCATCCGCTCGGCGGGGCCATCCCAGTCGTTCGCGGCCGTGACCGTGCCTTCGTACGTCGTGAACCCG